>NZ_JAUBRJ010000078.1:0-37622 GCF_036701805.1 Microcoleus sp. N3A4 | reverse complement strand
TCAAACTGTGGCGACATTGTTAAGAAAACTTTATCAACCCGAACGCATATTTGCGGTTGCGGAACGATACTAGATCGTGACCACAACGCTGGAAGAAATATTTTAGCAAAGGGTTTGAAAGCCCGTGCAGGAATCCATTTAAATACGGTGGGGCACACCGGAATTCACGCTGGGGGACAGACCGATCTCTACTCGCCGGTGGCGACATCAATGAGCAAATCGACTGGCTGATCCAAGAATCCCCTCGCCTTTAGGCAGGGGAGTGTCAATGTGCGTGTTATTGCGAGCAAAGCGACGCAATCTCAAATCGAAATTTTTGATTCCAGCCCCGCAAGCTGAGATTTGATGGTGCAAAATTGTCCTGTACTTTTTGATTTTTTGGGTTGGTAATTGTCGGTTTTTCTAGTTGATTGGCGATCGCCCCGAGTATTTTTGCGGTGCTGCAAGGTTTCTTGAGATAGCCGTCTGCTTTGAGTTCGAGCACCCCTTCCATTTCTGAACCAGTCATAAAAATAAACGGAATGCTGGCGGTTGCAGGTTGCGATCGCAAAACGGCGAAAACTTCTAAACCGTCTACTTCGGGCATCATGACATCAGACAAAATTAAATCGGGAATTTGGGCAGCTAACTCGATACCGACTTCTCCGTTTTCGGCGCCGACAGCTTCAAAACCTCGCGATTTCAGAAGTTCTAATACGGTTTCTCGGATTAAGTCGTCGTCTTCTATGACTAATATTTTTTTCATTTGTTTTAGTTTCCTCTTTACTTTGTTTATATTTGTATGTTATGATTCTGGCATTTGATTTTTAAGAACTTCAATAGGGTTATTGCAAAAACCCACTTTTGACGGGCTACTTTTTACTTCAAAGCGTGCGATCGCAGCTACGCACGCTTATTCGATCGCTCGGCAGCTTTACCTTTTGTACTAGCGCTCGAACTCGCTCCAGCCTACCTAGGATTGTGAAAGTCTAAATCTTGGATTCAACAGTTTATTTAAGAAAGATTTCAGCCGCCTGACTCAAAAAGTTTTTATTTGAGTTGCGATCGCACTTAGTGCAATATCTAATAAACCCGCCGGTTTGCTGAGCCCTTGTAAGGACACGGCAGTGCCGTGTCCTTACAAGAGCTAGAAGTTCACAAATTTCGGGCGATCGGGTAAAATATAACTTGGTGTATCGCGATTTTTTGAGGAAAAGAATATGTCAGAATTTCTAGACTTTCTCAGACATCAGTTTGCCTACGTTGCCATTGGCGAATTTAAACCAGGAAAATTTGAAGCTGCAGAACAACTTTTTGAAAAAGCCGTTGCAACTTATGCCACAGGTTTTAAGGGAGCATACCTGCTGCAATTACCCAATACAGACAAAGGTATTGCCATCATTTTCTGGGAAAGCGTAGAAGAAATGGCCGCCAATCAAAGCGAAGCTTATCAGGAAATATTGAAGCAGATGACGCCTTTGTTTGCCAAAATTCCTGACAGTAATGTTTATGAAATCGTCAGTGAAATTCAGCCCAAAAGTGAATGATTAAAAATCCTGCAATCGGCGCATCATTCCCATACCCATCGGCGTCCAGCGGGACGGATCTCTATCGAACAATTCGGCCGGCGTAAGTACAAAAGTTCACATAAGGCTGGTTTGATGGCGGTTCGCTCACACTATTAGTAATGTATATATTTGTCGAGCCCAGATGCCAAGGGCGATCGAAATTCAATTGCAACCAAAGTTGAGTTAGGCGATCGAACAAAGTGTCATCCAGCAGAGAAATTCGCCACCAAATCGGCGGATTTTCCCAAATTGCTTGTGTTTCCAATCTACAGCCTGCGAAAGAGTGCGCCAAGCAGCCGGCAAAACTCTCTTTTGTTCGTGCAGCCTGTTGCTTTTTTAAGCCTCTTTTCTGCTTACTTGAAAAGGGCTTAAAGTGAAATATTTCTCATGAGATTGGTCGTGCAGGTACGCGCTTAAATCGGTGTTGACAGCACTCACAAGGTTCAAAAATAAAGCGTGGAGATGCCATCCCGTTAAAAACTGGGATGGAATTGGTGCAACTGATCGCAGGTTTAATTTAAAATAAGGCTGTGGGCAATTTTAAAATTATATACGGTGTGTCTCTATATGTTCAGCTAGTATTAATATTACAGCTAAGTTGCAACTTATATTAAGGAATTTTAATCACGTAGGGTGCACACTGTACACCCTACGTTTAGGTTGTGATATTGAGGCAAATCTCTGTGCTGTGAATTTTTAGGCGATCGAGATTTCGGGCGACAGATAAACGTCTTGAATGGCGTTGAACAACTTTACCCCTTCCTCAAAGGGATGCTGAAAAGTTTTGCGGCCGGAAATTAAGCCGCAGCCGCCAGCGCGTTTGTTGATTACTGCGGTGCGAATAGCTTCTGCAAAATCGCTTTTCCCCGAAGCACCCCCGGAGTTAATTAAACCCATCCTTCCCGCATAACAGTTGAGCACTTGATAGCGAGTTAGATCGATCGGGTGATCCGTTGTCAAATCCGAATAAACCCGCTTGTCGGTTTTGCCGTAACTGTGACCGCTAGCTTTAGCAACAGCTTCGTAACCGTTATTGCACTCGGGTAACTTCTGCTTGATAATATCAGCTTGAATTGTCACTCCTAAGTGATTTGCTTGCCCGGTCAAATCTGCTGCAACGTGATAATCTTTATCTTGTTTAAAGATATCGTTGCGGAGGTAGCACCACAAAATTGTCGCCATTCCGTATTCGTGAGCGTGTGCAAAAGCTTGACTGACTTCTTGAATTTGCCGCGTCGATTCTGGGGAACCAAAATAAATTGTTGCTCCCACTGCAACTGCTCCCAAATTCCAAGCTTGTTCCACAGAAGCAAACATTATTTGGTCGTATTGATTGGGATAAGTCAGCAATTCGTTGTGATTGAGCTTGACAATGAAAGGGATTTTGTGCGCGTACTTGCGAGATACGCTTCCCAAAACTCCCAGCGTTGTCGCGACAGCATTGCAGCCTGCAGAAATTGCTAGTTTAATGATGTTTTCGCTGTCAAAATAGATGGGATTCGGTGCAAAAGAAGCGCCCGCCGAGTGTTCGATTCCTTGGTCTACTGGCAGGATGGATAAATAGCCGGTATTTGCCAAGCGTCCGCTAGAATAGAGTTGCTGAAGCGATCGCAAAACTTGGGGAGATCGATCGGTTTGAGCAAAAATGCGATCGACCCAATCCGAACCCGGCAGGTGCAATAAATCTTTAGAAACTTTTGCTTGATGGGTGAGCAAGTCTTCGGCTTCGTCGCCCAGCCAAGATTCGATCGCACTGGGAACTGATAGTGTAGCTGTCATGCAGATTTCCCTCTCAATTTCAATTTCAGGCTGATGATTGCAGACATTAGCCTTGCTGATATTGTAGCGAAAAAATCATATGTTTCATCCCCTCAACGATCGATCGAGTTTTTAACAAGTTAGCGACAACAGCAACTAGGACGCGCTACTCTATAATAAGCTGGCAGTTCAGCCGGATCTGCGCTGCCAGCGATCGCCGATCGACTCACAACTTTGCCATCACAATGTCACACACTTACTTTGATTCTGAAAACGGTCACAAATCCTTCGAGATGCCCGGTGCCAGACCCCACTACAACCCCGATCGCCCCGGTCAAGTAGAGCACATTTTCCTCGACTTAGTGCTGAATATTCCCAAACAAAGCTTTCGCGGCACTTGCAGCATCCGCATCAATCCAGTCCGCAGTGGCATTGACAAATTAACCTTAGATGCTGTAAACCTGAATATTAAATCAGTAAAAGTCGGCGAAACCGAGCAAAATTTCGACAGCGACGGCGAAGTGCTGCAAATTCAACTGCAGGAACCAACAGAAGCGTACCAACCAATTACAATTGCGATCGAATATTCGGTCGAAAAACCCCAGCGCGGCCTCTATTTCGTCGGCCCGGACAAACACTATCCAGACAAACCAACACAAGTCTGGACTCAGGGCGAAGATGAAGATTCGCGGTTCTGGTTTCCCTGTTTCGACTATCCCGGACAACTCGCTACTTCGGAAATTCGAGTGCAAGTTCCGAGACAACTCTTTGCCATCTCCAACGGCGAATTAATTAGCACAAAAACCGACGGCGACGATAAGATTTATCACTGGTCGCAAACCCAGGTACACCCGACGTATTTAATGACCTTAGCAGTTGGAGATTTTGCCGAAATTCAAGACGAATGGAACGGCAAACCAGTTAATTATTACGTGGAAAGAAGCCGCGAAGCAGACGCTAAGCGCAGCATGGGCAAAACGCCTCAAATGATTGAATTCTTCTCTAAAGCATTTGGCTATCCTTACCCTTTTCCCAAATACGCTCAAGTCTGCGTCGATGATTTCATCTTCGGCGGCATGGAAAATACTTCGACAACTTTGCTAACAGATAGGTGCTTGCTAGACGAACGCGCAAGTCTCGACAATCGCGGCACTGAAAGCTTAGTCGCCCACGAATTAGCTCACCAGTGGTTCGGTGATTTAGTAGTAATTAAACATTGGTCTCATGCTTGGCTGAAAGAAGGCATGGCTTCTTATTCCGAGGTGCTGTGGACTGACAAAGAATACGGGAAAGAAGACGCGGCTTACTATATGTTAAATGAAGCCCGCAATTATTTAGCTGAAGATAGTTCCCGCTACCGCCGCCCCATTGTCACTCACGTTTACCGCGAAGCTATTGAATTGTACGATCGCCATTTGTACGAAAAAGGTGCTTGCGTTTATCACATGATTCGCGCCGAGTTGGGCGACGAATTATTTTACAAAGCAATTCACACTTTTGTGCGGGATAACGCTCACAAAACTGTGGAAACGATCGATTTGCTCAGGGCGATAGAAAAGGCTACCGGCCGGAATCTGATGTTTTTGTTTGACCAGTACGTTTATCGCGGCGGTCATCCAGATTATAAGGTTGCTTATTCCTGGGATGGGGACAGCAAATTAGCCAAAGTGACTGTTACCCAAACTCAGGTAAAAGATAGCAAAAATGACAACGGCAACAGCAAAGATGTCTTTGACCTGAAAATTCCGATCGGCTTCGGTTACAAGCCGGAAAAAGATGCAGAATATGACGGTTATGCAGGTTCTACTGCTAACCTAAAAACTTTCACAGTTCGAGTATACGAACGCGAGCAAAGCTTCTATTTCCCCCTAGAAGAGAAGCCTGCATTTATCAGTTTCGATGTCGGCAATAAATACTTAAAAACAGTTGTTTTAGAGTATGGAATTGCCGAACTAAAAGCTCAGTTGCAGTTCGATCCTGACCCGGTTTCCCGGATTTACGCGGCTAAAGCTTTGGCGAAAAAGGGAGGATTGGAAGCTGTGAAAACGCTGTCAGAAGTTCTCAAAAAAGAGCCGTTCTGGGGGGTGCGCGCAGAAGTTGCCGGCCAATTGGTAGAAATTAAACTCGACCAAGCTTTTGAAGGTTTAGTAAGTGGTTTGAAAGATAAAGATGCTAGGGTTCGCCGCGCGGTAGTGAATGCGCTGGGTCAAATCAAAACTCACGAAACTTATAAAGCGCTGAGATCGATCGTCGAAAAAGGCGACGACAGCTATTATGTAGAAGCTGCTGCTGCGACTGCTATAGGTTCCATTCCCAGGGCTAATTCCGACGAAAAACCGACCGACGAACAGGTACTAAAAGAGTTAAAATTGGTGCTGAAAGAGCGTCAGGGCTGGAATGAGGTTGTGCGATCGGGTGCTATTTCCGGTTTGGCGCAAATGAAAACTTCTGAAGATGCGCTGAATCTGATTTTGAAATACACTGCTGCGGGTACTCCGCAAGCTTTGCGCTTAACTGCAATTCGCTCTTTGGGCGCAATTTCGACTGGTCAAACCAAGGTCAATTTAGAACGGATTTTGCAGCGATTGGCAGAATTATCTAAAGAGACGTTTTTCTTGACTCAAGTCTCTGTAGTAGCGGGATTAGGACAAATGCAAACTCGCAAAGCAATTCGCATTTTGGGTTCTTTAGCTGACCAAACTCCCGACGGCCGCGTCCGCCGCATGGCTGATGAAGCTGTGCAAAGAGTGCAGAAAAATGCTGGTTCTGATGCAGCGGTAAAGCAGTTGCGGGAGGAATTAGACCAGGTGAAAAAGGAAAATCAAGATTTGAAGAGTCGTATGGAAAATTTGGAGGCTAAGGCGAAGAAAGATTAGGTGTAAACCCCATACCGGCGCAGATCGAGGCAGATATTGGCGATCGGCTTTTATCTGCGTTTCGGTAGAGGATTGTGCGCGGTTATTACAATAATATTATTATTCAGTGGGAGTGGATTTAAATTTGCTACTTTTCACAGAGGGGAAAAGCCAACTATCTCTCTTCTCCACTTTATTGTTGTCTCAACTGGGGAATTATTTAGAATTAGGCGTGCAGTTTTTATTTTTTAGTTGTCAACAGTTCATGAGGTTGCAGCAGCTTTTGCAGCCCAAAATATTGCAGAAATCATGAGTATAAAAATCGCTTTACTGGTCGCTCAATCGGGGGTAATTCCCTATCGCATTCAAGACGGACAAATTGAAGTAATGCTGATTACTTCTTCTGCTAGCAAGCGCTGGGTGATTCCGAAAGGATTAATTGAACCTGATATGACTCCCCAAGATTCCGCTGCCAAGGAAGCTTGGGAAGAAGCAGGTTTGTTGGGTAAAGTGTTCCCGAATTTGCTGGGAACTTACGAGTATCAAAAGTCCGGCTGTACTTGTCAGGTAGGAGTATTTTTAATGCAAGTGCAAGCAGTTCTCGAAATTTGGCCGGAAGCTAGCAAGAGAAAGCGGGAGTGGGTAAGTATTCCTAAAGCAATTAAGCGGGTTAACGAACCGGAACTCAAACTCATTTTAGCGGATTTGCCGAATCGGTTCTGGTGAATCGAACGCTCTGTCAAAGGCAAAGGCTTGGGTTTCGACTTTTGGCTTGGCTCGCTCGAAGACCCAGGCACGCTATTTCAGCGCAAAGCCCGCTTAGAAGTCTCCGGGATTCGTAAAGGTTCTGACAGCATTATCCAAGCCAGAGTTAACATAAAATTAGAACAAATCCGCCCTTCAGATGACGTAGCTCCTGGTTACGTGTCTGTAGTTGAGTTCGGTACTCCCAAAGCACGGATCGTCAAAAAATGCAGACCGTAGAAGCCCTTCACCACGAAGCAATGGAACTGGTCGATCGAGCAGTTCTCGCCCGTCAGTGCGGTGATATCGAGCAAGTGACTGCACTCACCAGAGCCGCCTTTGCGAAAGAACGGGCGGCAGCGGATTTAGTAGCAAACGAATGGGATTTTGAACCCACTCGTTCTGTACTGCATCGCAGCGCCGCCGTACTTGGCATTGAGTGTTCCCAACTCCGGGAAGCTGAACCGCTGATTGGACGTGCCCTCGCAGGCAATCCTCCCACCGACATTGCTGATGAATTGCGTGACCTGCTTATAGAAGAAATTTACTCCCAGCGCCAAGCGATTGGAGCTTAATTTATAGCCTTTCTCAAAAAGATGAGGTATGACTGACAGCTTACATAACCACCCAGACTAAGTAAATGGACAGAATTAATTACACACTGATTCTTTGCTAGACAAGGCTTGTAGCCCATAGTTTTGTGTAATTAATTGTGTCCTACTACTTAAGAGGGCTGAAGCCCAACAACGTACCTCATCTTTCTGAGAACCGCTATATTTAAGCGTTAGCTGAGAGGAAAGGAATGCTTTCGGCGAAGTTATCCTTAACTTCAATTCCCTGTTTTTTCGCCCAAAACAGGCTCAAACAGTGAATTTGCCGCCAACTGACAATTAAATTTAAACCTGCTACAAAAACCCACCAAACTGTTAGCGGTTCTTTGATTCCTTCTTGGCGGTACAATTCGTTCACTGTCTTGTAAAGTTTGAACTGCACGATGTAAATCCAAGCAATACCAAGCAAGGAAAACCAACCAAACCATCCGGGAACGTCAGGGTCGAATATCCGCAAAGCTTAGGGAACGGCTACTCCTAAAACAAAGGGAAGCAAGCAAAGGGTTCCAGACCAACCGCTGCCGTTCTAGCGGCGCAATTCTTCTTGAATAATCCATTTGTACCATCCGTAATATAGCAGCAAACTGACTGCCGATAGCAAAATTACTCGCCACAAAGAGCGGGTTTACCTAAAGGTTTGTCGGACATATTTAGATGTAAGATATGAATCGCTATCTTGATTTTATTAACGTTTGTTAATTATTGCAAAATCATTTCTCGAATCGATCGCGCGGTTGCAGGGGCCAGCAGAACACCGTTGCGATAGTGGCCGCTGGCGATGAGAACGCGATCGTTACCGGGAAGCGTCTCGATAATTGGGGCCGGTCGTCCTTCC
Organism: Microcoleus sp. N3A4; assembly: GCF_036701805.1. Classification (NCBI taxonomy): domain Bacteria; kingdom Bacillati; phylum Cyanobacteriota; class Cyanophyceae; order Oscillatoriales; family Microcoleaceae; genus Microcoleus; species Microcoleus sp. N3A4. Next base: position 29,272 of record NZ_JAUBRJ010000078.1, on the reverse strand, counting down.
GGCCGCGGGCGCAATCCAGACCATTTCCTGATTATTGTAGCTTCTGCTAAGGCCGGACAAAGTGCGATCGCCCTTGCCATAACTTGCTCCAAGATATCAGCATTTGCCTGAATTTCCCCGCCATTTTCTGAAAACTCAACCGTCGCCCCCACCCAATATTCCTGATTTTCCAAAGGCACAATGTGAACGTCATCGCACGTAATTACCGGCCTAAAATCTGGGTTTCCTAAAGGATTGGGCGATCGCAAATGCAGCGCTTGTCCCAACACCGGGCGAATGTCAACCAATTGATTTAACGATGCAGTCACAGCAGCAGAACCCAAACCAGCCGCCACAATTAGTCGATCGAAATTTTCAATAACAGGCAAGATGCCTGTTCCACGAGACTTATTGACAGCAATGGAAGATGGGAGTTGAATCTCAGACACCTGAGAATTCAACTGAGTAATTCCTTCAACTTCCACCCCAAATTCAAAAATCACCCCATTTCGTTCAGCAGCATCAACCAAAGCCAAAGTTAGCGCTGTCGGATCGACTTGCCGGTCTTGAGGTGAATAAATCGCAGCAATAATCTGATCGTTTAAATAGAGATGAGGGCAGCGATCGCGCACTCGTTCCACATCCCAAATTTCTAATTTCCAACCTTGAGACTCGCGAGTTGCTACCAACTTTTCCCACTTACTTAAATCCTCTCCCTCCGAACAAAGCATTAAAATTCCCTGTTTGTTAAAAGGAATTTTCCGTCCCGTAACTGCTTCCAATTCAGGAATCAAAGTTTCGTAGCGCTGAAGGCTAGTTTCCCTCAACTGCCAATTTCTGCCCTTAGTTTTGTGGCTGATAACTCCCATCAAAACGCCTAGTGCAGCGCCAGTAGAACCTTGTGCCGGCGGCTGTTTGTCGAACACAGTAACTTTCAGTTCGGGAAATTGACTTAGTTCAAAGGCGATCGACGCCCCAATAATACCGCAACCAATAATTGCAACGCGAACCATTCAATTTTAGATTTTAGATTTTAGATTTTAGATTTTAGATTAACTGCTTCCTAGGTTCTGCCCGTATAAGCCTTTTTCGGGCGGGCAAGATGCCCGCCCCACAAGAAAACTGATTCTTTCTTTGTGGAAGAGGCATCTTGCCTGTTCTTGACAATGATACAAGATGTCAGTTAAGGCTAATTAAGCTTTAGGAATTAGCTGCAAGAAGCTATCGAAATCATTCACCGCTTTTTGATAGCTGGCCGTGACTTTTGCATAGTCAAGGTTTTTAGCAGCAAGATCGATGTCAACCAAATCGGCAAACAAACTCTTGGTCAAATCAACAGCTTGTTGTTGAGACTTAGGCAACAAACTCGCAGAGACGGTTTTCATGGTGTTCCGCAAGTCGCCTAGAGGCCCGTGAATGTAAGTTTTGGTATCAACCCAATTTCGCTTTTGAATTAGGGTTCCCAGGTTGTCCATTCGCGATCGGAACTCTGTCAGGGTAGGAACATAGCGCTCAATTTGCTGGATTTGGGCTGCTGTGTAAGTCGTTGGAATTTTTGCTTCGACACTGCTGCAACTGACCAGAAATGCCATCAAAAACGCCATCATCAAGGCAAAAAATGAACGGGGACGAGTCATATCGATTTTAGATTTTAGATTTTAGATTTCTCGTTCTCAGGCTCTGCCTGGGAATGCAGATCGGCGAGGCTTTGCTTCGCTGACCTAGCACCGAGAGTTACGTACAAAATATTATTTTACCTCCTGGCGGCGCAGAAAAGTTATCAGAGCATCGCCAACTTTTTCTGACCAATGTTCTTGAGGATAATGCCCCGCTTGTTCCAGTGTGACTAACTCTGCATTTTGCAGGGAACCCACTAGCTTTTGAACTGGTTCAACACTCAGCCAAGGATCTGTCAAACCCCAGACAAATAAAGTTGGTCGAGTCCATGCTTTCCAGCCGGATTCAATTTCTGCCATTGACTGCGGCAATTGAATATTGCGGACAGTATTCATCAGCGATCGACCTGCATCCGAACTCTTCAAAAACGGGCGGCGGTAAACATCTAAATCCTTGTCTGATATCGTCTTGCGGCTGCCGCCTTCGAGAGTTCTGTCAACCAAAAGCGGGTCTTGCGTCATCATGTCGCCAATAAAAGGCAGCCCCAACTGCTGCATTTTCCACGGCAATTTTATATCTGCTGAAACTGGTGTATTTATGATGGCTAGACGCTCAATTTTATCGGGATTTCGCAAAGCGTATTGAATGCCGGCTGAAGCTAAAAATCCTTGGACAACGAGGGAAAATCGGTCTAATTCTATAGCTTGAATAAAGCCAGCGAGGGCGTCAACAAAAGCATCGGGAGTATAGGCAAAGTCGCGCTTGTCCGGTTTTGTCGATCGCCCGTAACCCACCCAATCTGGGGCGATCGATCTAAATCCGCTTGCCGCCAAATCCGGCATAATTACAGTCCAGGTAAAACTTTGGGAGGGCAAACCGTGCAGTAGCAGCACCGGAGGCTTATCAGATTCGTTAACCGGATTAGTTTCTCGATAAAACCATTGCAGCGGCCCGACTTCAATTACTTTCTCATCAATTGACATTATTTTATCTGTTATTTATCAAACAATAAGGTGCGCTGGGCGCACCTTACTTAACATCTAGTTACGGCTGCGCCTAGAAATTCATTTCAGCAGCTTGAACTTTCTCGACCTGTTTCTTCTTGAGAACCAGCATAATTTGAGCCAACATGGTCAAAGCCACGAAAGCGATCAATCCTTGAATGCGAGTAGCACTTTGCAGCACTATCTCAACATCTTTTTGACCGAAGCCGCCCACATTAGGATTGTTCGTCAAAAGTTCGCCGGCTGCAACTGTTTGTCCTTCAGAAACAATCAGTTCTGGGCCTGCAGGAATCGTATCAACAACCGCTGCACCTTCTGCCGGTTGAATTGTCACTTCATAACCGCCATCTTCAGGTGTGGCAATCTTAGAAATGCTGCCAGCTACAGAAGCATTATAAACAGTATTGTTGCTCTTGGCACCGGTAGGATAAACCTGACCGCGACCGCGATTGCCGCCGACAAAAATTTGGTATTTGCCGTAGTGAACGGATTTGTCCGTTTCTGGATTCGGCGACAAAACTGGGAATACCAATTCTTTGTATTGTTCCCCTGGCAGCGGGCCGACTAAAACAATATTTTCTTGGGTTTCGCTGTAAGGTTGGAAGTAAAGATCGCCGACTTTTTCCTTCATTTCTTCGGGAATTCTGTCAGCAGGAGCAATTTTGAAACCCTCGGGCAACATCACTACAGCGCCTACATTCAAGCCGCCTTTGCTGCCGTCGCCGACAACTTGTTGAACGTTAGTATCGTAGGGAACTTTGACAATAGCTTCAAACACCGTATCTGGCAAAACAGATTGCGGTACTTCTACTTCGGTGGGTTTTGCGCCCAAGTGACAGTTAGCGCAAACAATGCGACCTGTTGCTTCGCGGGGAGTAGCGGGTGCTGTTTGCTGAGCCCAGAAAGGATAGGCGAATGCTGCTTGGGGAAGTGCGATGTCGCTGGTGAGGAAAAATGCTGCGGCTGCGATCGCCACTACAGCAGTTTTGGCGATCGTCCTGACACTGCGACGAAAAATCGCAGATAAATTAGTTTGTGGCATCAGAGTATTCAATCTCAAAGGTCAGACAATTTAGTCATTGGTCATTGGTCATTGGTCATTGGTCATTGGTCATTGGTCATTGGTCATTGGTCATTGGTTATTGGTTATTGGTTATTGGTTACTTGTTATTGGTTACTTGTTATTGGTTATTGGAACTAACCACTAACTACTAACCACTAACTACTAACTACTAACCACTAACGACTGGCTACTAACTGCTGACTGCTGACTAATGACTAATAACTATGACCACCAAGGTTCTTCGCCTGTGCGGAAATCAGTTTCTTTCCAAGTTGTAAAAGCGATCTTGTCATCTACGACAGTGGCGTGGGCCAGCGCCAGAGACAAAGGCGCGGGGCCGCGCACCACTTTGCCCTCATTGTTGTATTGAGAACCGTGGCAAGGACAGATAAACTTGTTTTCGCTAACATTCCAAGGCACGACGCAACCCAAGTGAGTGCAGACTGCATTGATGCCGTATTCGGCGAGAGATAAGTCTTCTTTCACCACAAGATAAGTGGGGTCGCCTTTGAGACCTTGGGCTAAGGTGCGATCGCCCGCAGGGTGCGAAGCCAAATATTCGCTAACGATGATGTCGTTGCCCAAGGCATCTTTAGCTGTCACCCCGCCGCCAACTGCCCCACTCGACGGAGGAACAAAATACTGGACAACGGGATAGAGTGCGCCCAGTGCCACACCTGTGACTGTACCGAACGTCAGCAAATTCATAAATTGGCGACGCCCCATATCGGGGACATCGGGATTTCCAGCAGAAGATTGAGCCATGACCTGCCTTTACGGTTTTAAGTTACGTTTGTTTGTGAGCTGTAGCTGTGAATCTGTTACGTGCAGACAACAGGAATAATTGCGGTTAATCTGCTTTCACTCTTGTTGAGGCAGCGAAAATTCCTTTTAAGAATGCGCCTTCCAGCTTTTATTAGAGTATTATTACATTTTTTGAACTTTGTCTTTTATTGTTTAAGGAATTAACTCAGGAGCCACCATGACGGGTCAGGATTTACACCAGCTATTGCTAGAGAAATGGGGAAAATCTTACGATATCAGATTGCGGCGGACGCGGGGCAAGATTTTTGTGCAAGTTATGTGGAAATATCTAGAACAGGCGTCTTTTCCGATGACGGAGGCTGATTATTTCGAGCATTTGGACGTAGTGGCCAATTATCTCAACGGCTGGGGCAGCGCGGCACAGGTGAGAGAGTATATCGCCACTACCCGCGATCGCCCCCGCTTGGGTAAAGCTGTCAGCGTCCCCCTGGATTTGGGGGAAAGAGCCTCGGAGTGGCTGTTAGACGAGTTTTGAATAAGTTATTAGTAGCAGTCAGCAGTCATTAGCCATCAGCGATCGAGACAGCCCAGAGCAGTCACAGAATTGTAGTGCGATCGAGGATATTTCGATCGAACCGCGCGATCTCCCGTTGCCCAGCCGCCGCGACAGCGCCCAGTGCCAAAATCTGAGAGATAAAATCAGCATCAATTTCACATACAATGAGCGCATATCCCGTGAAATTTAGGAGAACAGTGTAATGGGTGTTGCAGTTGGAATGGTTGAAGTCTTAGGACTTCCCTCTGCCGTAGAAGTTGCGGACTCAATGGTAAAAGCAGCCCGCGTTACTTTAGTTCGCTATGAAAAAATAACCCGCGCCTACTGGACAGTTATAGTTCGAGGAGATATTTCTGAAGTGCAAGCAGCCGTTGCTGCTGGAATTGAATCTGTTAAAAAGGTCGATGGCGGAAAGTTGCTATCGTATCACATCATTGCTCGTCCTCATGAGAATCTAGATTACGTTTTGCCGATCGGCTACACTCCCGAAGTAGAACAGTTCCGAATGTAGTTAAGGTTTTAGCAAAACTTTGATGTAGAATTTTAACATTTATGAGTGTAGAGACGCGGGCGATCGCGTCTCTATATTTTTTATCAACCTTAAAATTGAGCGCTCGCCCAATACTCAGCAACAAATTACCATCAGGCGGAAAATATTTATAGGACTCATTAAAAATTAGCAATTAACGATTAGCAATTTGGCTTACTACCAGTCTGCAAACTTATCTGTTGCCTCCATTAAACAGGTGCGAATTCCCGGTTCGCTCATCGAATGTCCGGCATCGGCAACTACAATGAACTCAGCTTCAGGCCAAGCACGATGCAGTTCCCATGCCGACATCATCGGACAAACAACATCATATCTTCCCTGAACGATAACCGCCGGAATCTTGCGAATGCGATCGATATTTAAAAGCAATTTATCTTCCGGCTCAATAAATCCCTTATTCATAAAGTAATGGCACTCAATTCTGGCAAACGCCTCGGCGAATGAATCAATTCCAAAACTTTGCTTTAGCTCTAAATCTGGAAATAATTTACTCGTACTCCCTTCCCAAATTGACCAAGCACGAGCCGCTTCTAATCTAATTTGAGCATCTGGACTCGTCAAGCGTTGGTAATAAGCTGTTAGCATATCATCCCTTTCATTTATGGGGATAGGTTTAACATATTCCTCCCAAGCATCCGGGAAAATATAACTTGCTCCTTCTTGATAAAACCAGCGAATTTCTTTTCGTCTCAACATAAAAATGCCGCGCAAGATTAAACCCTTGCAACGGTCGGGATGGGTTTGACTGTAAGCTAAGGATAGAGTGCTTCCCCAACTGCCACCAAAAACAACCCATTGCTGAATATTTAAATATTCTCGAAGTGTCTCAATATCGTTGACTAAATCCCAAGTTGTATTTTCTTGCAATTCTGCATGAGGTTTACTTTGACCGCATCCGCGTTGGTCAAACATCACCAAACGCCATTTTTCCGGATCAAAATATTGTCTATAAAAAGGCGGACATCCACCTCCTGGCCCCCCGTGTAGCAATACAATAGGTTTTCCCTCTGGGTTGCCAGACTCTTCAAAATGAATGGTATGGAGGTCAGAAACTTTGAGTTCTCCTTCGTTATAAGGTTGTCTAGGCGGGTAAAGTTCTCGCATTTTTTCAAGGATTTATAACGCGATCGTGTTTATTTTACATGATTTATCATGTCCGGTCAATTACTTTGAGATGTCTGAAGAGAGGAACGAAGCAATCGCGAGGCTTTGGGATTGCTTCGTTCCTCTCTTCGGACACGTAATATATATGTCCACCTACTTATTCCTAATTTTCACCGCCCTAAAAGCTTCACCAAACCTGTTCCTCCAAAGTAAAGAGCCAGCACCGCACCTCCTAAAAGACTTTGCGTTAAAGGGTCAGTTGAAGGCGTTAAAACCGCTCCCAACACTGCCGCCCCCAAGACTACATACCGCCAACCGGAGAGCATTTGCTTAGAAGAAACTATCCCTAAAAGACCGAGCAAGACTTGGACGATCGGGATTTGAAAAGCTAAGCCGGTGCTAAACATTAATAATAAAACAAATTCAAAGTATTTGTCGATTGACCATAACTGCTCTACAACGTCCGCTCCGTAGGTGACAAAGAAGTTAAGCGCCGCTGGAATCAGAGCGATGTAAGCAAATACCAACCCGCCCAAAAATAGGAAACTTGAACCGAAAAACACAGGCCCGAGCAACCCGCGTTCTTTGCGAGTCAACCCGGGGAGAACAAACAGCGCTATCTGGTAAAAAATAAACGGGCTTGCGATTAGCAAACCGCTGTATCCCGCCACTTTGATCGACACAAAGAAATATTCTCCCGGAGCTAGCTGCAAAAACTTGACGGGCCCGGCCGGTACTTCTAGCAATTGTACGATCGGTCTCACATATAAAAAGCAACCGACGATACCGATTACTACTGCAATTAGCGCATAGAAAATTCGCATCCGCAATTCTTCTAAATGATCGAACAAAGACATCTCAACTTCGTCGGGGAGTTCGTCGAGAAATTCGTTTTCGAGGTTGCGAGTACCCGTAAAACCGTCTGCAATTGGTGGTGCAATGCTGGGTTCCAGGTTATTGTCGAAATTTTGTTCGGATGTCTCCAAGTCTGAGGGCGCAGTCATAAGAAATGGGGAATTGGTAATGGGGAATCGGGAATGGGGAATTGGTAATGGGGAATTGGGAATGGGGAATCGGGAATGGGGAATTGGGAATGGGGAATCGGGAATGGGGCCGAAAAATATTGGCCTTGTTTATTATAACTCACATCTTGCACCATTCTCAAGAACAGGCAAGATGCCTGTTCCACAAAAGATAAATTTTCTCGCTTCACAGGCCGGAGAGCCTGTTCATAAAAGGCTTATTGAAAATGGTGCAACATCTCAGTTATAACCAACAAATAACCACCAACAACTAACAACTAACAACTAACAACTAACAACCAACTAATGACTAATGACTAATGACTAATGACTAATGACTAATGACTAATGACTTCTTCCTTATTGAATGACGATCGCAATTTTGCCAACGGCGCGCCCCGTTTCGCTGTAAGTGTGGGCTGCTGCTACTTCTTGCAAGCTGTAAGTGCGATCGACAATCGGCTCAACTTTATCTAATTCTATTAACTCCCGCAAAATTCCTAAATCGCTGGGGTTGGCATTGGCTACAATTAATTTAGCTTTTTTACCCGATACAAACCAGCTCGTTAACATCGGTGAAAGGTTGTCGAGACTCGGCAAAGTCGAGATATAAACTCCTTCTGGTTGCAGCACTTTTTCGCACTCAGCAAATGTTTTTGTCCCGACAGCATCCAAAATTATATCATATTTATCGGGCTGTTGAGTAAAGTCAACTTCTGCATAATCCAGGACAAAATCGGCTCCCAAACTTTTGATAAATAGTCTGTTTTTAGCGCTACAAACTCCCGTTACTTCCGCGTTCATTGTTTTCGCAACTTGCACTGCAAAAGTTCCGACTCCGCCGGAAGCGCCGTTAATCAATACTTTTTTTTCGGCTTGAATTTGACCCAAATAGCTGAGCGCTTGCAAAGCAGTTAAACCTGCAATCGGTACTGTTGCTGCTTCTGCATGAGTGATGTTTTTAGGTTTAATTGCCGCATCCGATTCGGGAACGACAGCGTATTCGGCACAAGCACCGCCAGTTATAGGATTTAAGAAGGTATAAACTTCATCTCCGGGTTGAAATTTGGTAACTTCCCGGCCGACTTCCACCACAACTCCCGAGATGTCAGAACCGACAATTCGAGGAAAGTTTAATCCTGTCAATAGTTGCAGGTGTCCTTGGCGGATTTTCCAGTCTACGGGATTGACGCTGCTAGCGCGAACTCGCACTAACAATTCGTTGGATTTGGCGATCGGCTTGTCCAATTCTCGGTACTGCAATTCCTCGGCTGAACCGTAGCGATCGAATGCAACTGCTTTCATGGCAAATTTTCCGGTTTATTTCCAATCTGAGATGTTGCACCATTCTCAATAAGCTTTTTACGAACAGGCTTTCCGGCCTGTTCCACAAGAAAATTCACTCTTTGTGGAACAGGCCGGAAAGCCTGTTAAGCGAGAATAGTGCAGGATGTGAGCAATAGAACTTACGCAGAGATAACGTAATTATGTCATTGTTCGCAGTGCGTCGCAATCTCAAAACCCGATTTTTGGTACTGCATGAGTAAATCCCGTCCAAAAGACATATCCCATAATTCTTCTGGGGAGTAGGGGTTAGGCATCCTGCGTGCCCAAAACCTGCTTTTTAGGAGATGTCCAAATCACAAACAATACCCAAAAAGGCGTAGTAAACTCAGATTTGATATTACAAGCAAATTGCAGGTTTATGAGGTACATTCAAGAGCCCCGTAGGGACAAAGGCTTTTGCCTTTGTCCCTACCTCTGCTAGTACCTACTTAGGATCGCGAATTAAATAACTTACAATTTTAATTGTTATGGTGGGATGGGCGTCCCGCCCGTCCAAAAAAGGGCGGGCTATAAGAGCCAACCCCACTTTCCTTGTGTAAGTTATTTAATTCTCATTCCTTACCACCAAAAGTGCTGTACCTGTTCAAAGAATCAGATTTAACGATCGCCCGCAACGCCCTTTCCTCATCAAGGTTTTATCCCAAAGTGACAGAAAAGAGATAATTGGACGGCTAGATATTAAAGTTAATAGGGACGGGATGGCCGATCCCATAACCCTGAGCATAATCTACTCCAATCTCCCGCAATTTTGCTAAGATAGTCTCGTCTTCGACAAACTCAGCCACAGTTTCAAGATTCATCGCATGGGCAATACCGTTAAAGCCTTCAACGATCGCTTGAGAAATCAAATTATCACTAATATTCTTGACAAAAGCACCATCTATTTTTAGATAATCAACTGGTAAATTGATCAGATAAGCAAAGGAACTCAACCCACTGCCAAAATCATCTAAAGCAAAGCGACAGCCAATTTTTTTTAGTTCGCTCATGAAATATCTGGCTTGCTCAAAGTTGGCGATCGCTGCGGTTTCTGTGATTTCAAAACCAATGGTCTGCGGGGGAACTTGGTAGCGAGGAAATTGTTCGATTAAAAACCTCATAAACCCATTGTTACAAATGCTAGCGCCAGAAAGATTGATCGTATATAAGCCATCATTAAGAACTTGTTGCCTGGATAAATTATGATAATTCGAGAAAAAAGTTTTGATGACCCAACAATCGATCTCGGTGATCAAACCATAACGCTCGGCGGCGGGAATAAACTCATTGGGAGCCACTATTTCTCCATTTTCGTCTAGCATTCTTAGCAAAATTTCATAATGCTCTACTGATGGGTTAGAGCTAATAGAAACAATCTTTTGGTAGTAGAGACGAAAACCATTGGTTTCCAATGCTTGGCTGATTGTGGAAACCAACTGCCTCTCACCGCGTTGTTTAATTACTTCGCCATCATCCAGACGATAAACATGAACACAGTTGCGCCCTTTGGCTTTGGCGGCATAACAAGCTGCATCAGCCGCCCCCAAAAGCTGCATCAAATCTTGGCTGGTTTGGTCAATGGCAACAACTCCAATACTGACCCCGATGATAAAGGTTTTGCTATTCCAAATAAACCTAAACTCATGCACTAGGTCTTTGAGGGTTTCCGCAATCTGAGATGCTTGATAGAGGGGACATTGAGTAAGCAAAAGACCAAATTCATCACCTCCCAAGCGAGCCAGCGTGTCACTAGCGCGGACTCCTTTTTGTAAAAGTGTAGTGATTTGGCGCAGTAGTTCATCGCCAGCAATATGACCTGCGGTATCGTTAACGACTTTGAACTGATCTAAATCTAAATAACACAGAGCGTGCTGCTGATTTCTATCTTGAACAGAGGCGATCGCCTCAATTAGTTGCTGTTCAAATCCTCGACGGTTGATTAAACCCGTCAGGGCATCGTGACTGGCTTCCCAAGAGAGTTGCTTGGCAAGATAGCGCGATTCGGTAACATCATGAAAGACGATGACAGCCCCGATAATTTTGCCTTGGCGGTCTCGAATTGGTGCTGCTGAGTCCTCAATCCCGTACTCCGTCCCATTGCGAGCAATGAGAATAGTATGGTTAGCTAAGCCCACAATTTTCCCCTTTGACATAGCTTTAGTTATCGGATTCTCTGCTGGCTTTCTCGTTACTTCATTAACGATTATGAAAACTTCAGACAGAGACATTCCTTCAGCTTCCTCCGATGTCCAGCCTGTTAGTCGCTCAGCAACGGGATTGAAATATCTAATATTACCTCGAGCATCAGTAGTAATGACGGCATCGCCAATCGATTGCAATGTCACCTGAGCCAATTCCTTTTCGGCAAAAAGGGCATTTTCGAGGCGTTGATGTTCCTCGATCTCTTGGATGAGCCGCAAATTTTGTTCTTGGAGGCTTTTTCGGAGTCGTTGGATAGTTAGGTGAGTTTCGACACGCGCCAATAGCTCTTCGACTTGAAACGGCTTTGCAATATAATCTACTCCTCCTGCGGCCAGCCCTTGCACCTTATTGAAAGTTTCATTGAGCGCACTCAAAAAGAGTACAGGAATGTCTGCGGTGCGATCGTCAGATTTTAATTTTATGCAAACTTCATAGCCATCCAGATCGGGCAATTTAATGTCTAGTAAAATTAATTCCGTCGATGGACATTGGGCCGCTCTGAGCGCCATTGCCCCTGTCGTCGCACTGCGAACCTTATAACCTTGTTCGCTCAATGTATCCCTCAGCAAACGCAGGTTATCGGGTAAATCGTCAACGATTAAAATGTTGCCTCGATAGCTGGTAACTGCATCGCTAATCATATTTAGTAAGATTGTGAGTACAATCCATTAGGTATGGGTCAGTTGTTTTTGTAAGGGGGTCTGATAGAATGTTGGTAACATTTTTTTGGGAATAGGCTAGCTGGTAATAATTCGGCTGGCTATCTTTTGTTACCATAAGTTGGCTCAATCTTTACTCGATCGGGGTTTCAGACCGGTTGTCACCCGCCCGGGTCTATATAAAGGCTATATTGCCCGCTTTCTCTCAATAGCCGCGATCTAATCCGCCACCTGCTTGTGCTTCCCTCAAGAAACGAAAAGCTATGGATAGTCGATCGACAAAAAGTGATATTGTTAATCATAGAGGGGTAATAAAGACAATAGCACAGATTCCTACACTGTCACAGGTAGGATCGTTGTGCGCTTATGTAAGTTCTATCAAAAATCAAGTCTTAATCTTTTATGGCAGAAATTCAAAATCTACAATTATTCAAATGCCCAACGGGTATTCAGGGACTCGATGAAATCACGGATGGAGGTTTACCGCAAGGCCGACCAACCTTAATCTGCGGGTCAGCGGGTTGCGGTAAGACCTTATTTGGTGTGGAGTTTCTAGTGCGCGGCGCAACACTGTACGGGGAACCAGGGGTTTTAATCACCTTTGAAGAAACTGCAGCAGAAATTACCAAGAATGTCAACTCTTTAGGCTGGAATTTAAATAAATTGATCGCTGAAAACAAAATATTCATCGACCATATTTATATTGAACCCAGCGAAATTGAGGAAACAGGAGAATACGACCTAGAAGCCCTATTTATTCGTCTAGGCTATGCGATTAAAAAAATCGGCGCTAAACGGGTACTTTTAGACACGATTGAAGTCTTGTTTGCTGGTTTAGCTAATGCCAACATTGTCCGAGCAGAATTGCGCCGTTTATTTCATTGGTTAAAAGACCAAGGTGTGACAGCCGTAATCACTGGGGAGAGAGGAGACCAGACCTTAACCCGTCAAGGCCTAGAAGAATATGTTTCGGATTGCGTGATCAAATTAGACCAAAAAACCGTTGAAGAAATTGCCACAAGAACCATACAAATTGTTAAATATCGCGGCTCTCGCCATAGTAATAATGAGTATCCTTTTTTAATAGAAGAAAATGGCATTTCTGTCTTACCCATTACTTCCTTAACGTTAGACCATGCGGTTTCTAACCAGCGCATCTCAACGGGCATCCCGCAACTTGATGAAATGTTTGGCGGGCAGGGCTACTATCGGGGTAGCAGTATTCTTGTCACAGGCAGGGCAGGAACGGGAAAAACAACACTGGCAGCTCATTTTGCCGAAGCAACCTGTTTAAGAGGCGAACGGTGTTTATATCTCGCTACGGAAGAATCCCCCCAACAAATTCTCCGCAATCTAAACTCGATTAGTCTTGACTTAGCCCCCTATGTAGACCAGGGATTATTGAAATTTGATGCGGTACGTCCCACAAACTACAATTTAGAAATGCGGTTGTTTAAAATCCATCGCTGGGTCAAAGAATTTCAACCAAGGACGATCGTCATCGATCCGATGAGTAATCTCATTTTGAGTGGAAGCTTTATGCAAACAAAAAGCTTTTTCATGCGTTTGATTGACTATTTAAAGAGCCAACAAATCACCATTTTTTTGACCGATTTAACGCCGGGTGATACCAATCACGACCACGAACAGACAGAAATGGGTGTTTCTTCTCTGATGGATACTTGGTTAGAACTCCAAACGCTCAAAGTCAATGGGGAGCGCAATCGGATTCTCTATGTCCTCAAATCTCGCGGCATGATGCACTCAAATCAAGTACGGGAATTTATCCTCACCAATCAAGGGGTAAACTTGGTAGAGGTTTACTTGGGAGGTGGCAAGGTATTAACAGGAACGGAACGAATCAATCAAGCACTAGATGAACAATCTGCCGCTAGAAAACGGCGACAGAGTTTTGAACTAAAAAAACGCGATTGTGAGCGAGAAAAACATCTCGTACAAGCTCAGATAAAAGCTCTGCAAATGCAATTAACCAATCGAGATGAGGAATTCGCTTTGCTGATAAAAGAGGAAGAGGAGGCTGAAAAAGCGGCGATTGAGAATCAATCCTTTATGGCAAGATTACGCCATTTAAATCCCTAATATCTCTACTATAAGGAGAAAAAACATGACCGATCGTTTATCAGATACCGCTAACACAAAAGGATCGGAGATTTGGCAACTGCGCTTATATGTGGCGGGACAAACCCCTAAATCTCTGGTTGCTTTTGCCAATTTGAAGAAGATATGTGAGGAATATCTTCACGGTCAATATAGCATTGAAATTATTGACTTAAGTCAACAGCCCCATCTCGCCATAGAAGATAGCATCGTTGCTCTACCTACCCTTGTCAGAAAATTGCCCGAACCGATCAAAAAGATTATTGGTGATTTATCGAATACTGAAAAAGTTTTGGTAGGACTGCAAATCATTCCTCTTATGGATAAACACTAACTCAATATTTAGGCACTAACGGCACTAACGATGATTGACTCAGAAGATTTTAACCTCACAACCACAGAACTTTTTCAACAGGCTTTGTCCCAATCGCAGGAACAGCATTATATCCTACGTCTTTATATTGCAGGTACAACGCTCCAATCGGTGACGGCGTTGCAAAATATCAAAAAAATTTGCGAGCAACATCTCCAAGGACGTTATGAATTAGAAGTTATTGATATTTATCAACAGACAGAAGACGCTATTGCCGAGAATATTGTCGCTGTTCCCACCTTGATTAAAAAGTTACCTATGCCCTTACAAAAGATCATTGGCAATTTATCGAATACGGAAAAAGTCTTAATGGGTCTTAATCTTGTGCCTAAAAATATCATTGGAGAGGAAAGCAATGAAGGATTCCCAAGCTCCTCTTGAAAAGTTGCGCCAAGAAGTCGAAACGCTACAGCAGCAATTGGCCCAAGTGCAGGAACGCCTAAATGTGACGGAAGAAACGTTGCAGGCTATTTGTTCTGGGGAAGTTGATGCTGTTGTTGTTTCTACGCAGCAAGGGGAGCGAGTTTTTACGCTTCAGGGGGCAGATTATGTTTATCAGTGTTTAGTTGAACAAATGGGCGAAGGAGCAGCAACTGTCTCTTCGGAAGGCTTGATTTTATACTGTAATAAGCGACTCTCAGAACTCTTAGATTGTTCTTTAAAAAACCTGATTGGCTCTGGGTTAGAAACCTTTATTGCGCCCAAGGATAGAAAAGCGTTTTTACTACTTTTACAGGAGGTTCAAGAAAAAGAAACTCTCACCAGAGAGTTATCTTTGATCGCGGCAACAGGAAATAAGGAAGTACCTGTCAAATTATCGCTTAAACAATTTAAAATAGATGAGCTTTTAGTTAATAGTATTATTATTACTGATATTACAGAATCTAAAATCAAAGAAGCTGCTAAACTCAGTCAGATTCTCAACAGCGCGATCGCCGTTATTAATAATTTTCGTCTTTTGACCGATGGCACGTTTAAAATCGATTCTTGGATAGGAGGAACCCAACAGATTTTTGGCTATAGCTTAGAATCTGTGCAAGCCGATTCTTCCCTAGTTACGGCGAATATACTACCTGAAGACCGAGAAAATGCTCTTGTCTCATTGGTGGGAAATATTAAAGCAGGGCGATCTGGGATCGTTGAGTATCGTTTTTTGCATGGCGATCGCACTATTCGCTGGCTTTCCTCAAACTATGTCGCTGAATGGGATCGAGAACAAGATTGTTGGGTGGGCATAGAAATTATTACGGATATCACCCAACGCAAAGAAACAGAGCAAAAAATTGCCGAACAAGCAGCCTTAATCGATCTTACTACTGATGCGATTTTTGTACATGATTTAGACGACAAGATTTTATTCTGGAATAAAGGATCTGAACGTTTATATGGTTGGACAGCTACCGAAATTATCGGGCAAAAAACTCAAACCTTATTTAATCAAGCAATTGCTCAGACTCAGGCTTTAAAAACCGCTATCGAACAAGGTACTTGGCAAGGTGAAATAGAACAAAACACCAAAATCGGCAAGAAAATTATCGTAGAAAGTCGTAAAACACTTGTAGAAAATCAATTCTCTAAGCTAAAATCTATTCTCGTCGTCAACACTGATATTACCGAAAAAAAACAACTAGAAAAACAATTTTATCATGCCCAGAGATTAGATAGTTTAGGAACGTTAGCAAGTGGGATCGCCCATGATTTTAATAACATTCTGACGCCGATATTGGGCGTTACACAACTGCTTCTCCTCAAACTCCCTAACCTTGATGACAAAACAGAAAGACTGTTGAATATCCTTTCTAGTAGTGCTAGACGTGGGGCTGATTTGACCGAGCAAATTCTTCTTTTTAGTAGAGAAACTGAAGGTAATCATGTAATATTACAACTAGGCGATCTGCTCCTAGAATTGATCGGTATTGCTAAACAGACATTTCCTAAATCAATCGCTATTTCGGCTGATATTCCGACTGTGGAACTGTGGACAATCTTGGCTGATGCTACCCAAATGCACCAAGTATTTATGAATCTGATGATTAACGCCAGAGATGCGATACCAGACGAAGGAACTTTGACAATTTGCGCTGAAAATCGTCTATTAAGTAAACATGATGCCCTGATAAATTTGGAAGCAAAAGCAGGTTCTTATGTGGTAGTGACTGTTTCTGATACGGGAATCGGCATCCCGCCAGAAGTGTTAAGCCGAATTTTTGATCCGTTTTTCACCACCAAGGAAGTTGGTAAAGGAACGGGACTAGGATTATCAACCGTGGCGGGGATTGTCAAAAATCATGGTGGTTTTGTCAACGTTGATAGCGAGTTGGGCAAGGGGACGGAATTTAAGATTTTTTTACCTGCTATAGACGGAGAGGTGAGTGTCATACCCCGAGAAAAATCAATGCCCAGAGGCCAGGGCGAGTTGATTTTAATTGTGGATGATGAAACATCTATTCGAGAGGTAGCACAAGCCTCTCTAGAAAACTATAACTACAGAACAATACTAGCTAGTGATGGGATCGAAGCCCTCGCTCTCTATACCGAACATCAACAGGCAATCAGTGTTGTGTTAATGGATATGATGATGCCAAACCTAGATGGTGTTACCACAATTAGGACGTTTAAAAAAATCAATCCTCTGGTGAATATAATTGCAACTAGCGGACTCCTTAAGAATAGAAAACTGGCATTAGATGCTGAGGTGAAAACATTTTTGTTAAAACCTTACACGATCGGAGAATTATTGCAAATGTTAACGGAGATACTGTCACTAGACGAAGATAAACCCGATGGCATCCCGCCCATTACCTCTCAAGCTCCTTCTCCCCTGGCGAGGGTTGAATTATCCAAGGACGCTTTAGCAATAATGCCCCTCGAATGGTTACAGCAAATGTATGAAGCGGCTTACTATTGCGATGGGGATGTCCTGCTGGAATTAATTGAACAAATACCTACTTCTCAAGGGGCGATCGCAAATGCCCTCAAAGATTTAGTGCTGAATTTTAAAACGGATATCATTATGGAATTAGCTGATTTATCTAAATTAGGGCTAAGGAACGATTAAAGCAGGTAAGTAAGGAGTCTCAATGCACATTAGTCCAGATGAGAGCGTGTTTTTGGCAAAGGAGATTCGTGACAATTAACATCATTTCCGGTTACACCGGAATGATGTTGACGGTTCACTGTTCACTGTTGACTGTTGACGCCGTGAACAGTGAACAGTCAACAGTGAACAGTGAACTCGAATTTACTATTCCGATGCTAACGGATTTGATATAACGTCACTTTGCTTTTTGTAAAATCAGGAAAACATTTTCTCAACCCAAGCAGCGGATTTATTTATGAACAAGCACATTTCTCAACTGACAAGTCTACTCGTCATTGCGATCGGGTGTGTCGTCCTGCTCGGTTGGCAATTTGACATCTCCCTACTCAAAAGTGGTTTTCCCGGTATGACTTCGACCATGAAAGCAAACACGGCACTTTGCTTTTTGCTGGCTGGAGTGTCTTTGAGATTGTTGCAGTACCAAAGACTAACCCGACTGCACTATCAAATCGCTCGAGGGACGGCCGGGTTGGTCTTTGTGATTGGGCTGCTGACGCTGAGCGAGTATCTCTTTGGTTGGCATCTGGGCATTGATGAGTGGCTTTTCCGGGATGTCGTGTCTTCAGCGACTCCTTATCCGGGGCGAATGGGAGTGAATACTGCCTTGAATTTTGTGCTGATGGGAGTAGCACTGTTACTGCTAGGGCAAAATCTCCAATGGGGCATTTGGTTGGCACAGATTTGCAGTAGTGTTGCGGCTTTAATTTCTCTCCTAGCTTTATTTGGACACATCTTTGAGGTCAATATTTTCGCCCAACTGATCTTAATTACAACAACTCAAGCCCTAAACACGATCCTCACCTTTTTCATCCTCTATGGAGGTATTTTATTGCTCCGACCCAAGGAAGGGTTAATGCAAGAAGTCGCCAGTCCGCTAGTCGGCGGATTGATGTTGCGGTGGCTGCTGCCTTGGACGATCGTCTTTCCAGTATCACTGAACTGGTTCACTCTTCAGGGGCAAAAATTAGGTTGGTATAACGCTGAATTTGGCTATGCCTTGCGGTCAATCATCATGGTTTTCACGTTCTCAATTCTCATTTGGGGGACGGCTCGATTTCTCAACCAGATAGATAGCAAGCGCCAACAAGCCGAAGCAGAACTAAAAAAAATTAACGAAACCTTAGAAAGTCTTGTAACTGAACGGACAGAAGCTTTACAAAAATCCCAGGCTCTTTTTGGGGGAATTTTAGAAATTGCGAATGATGCAATTATTTCAGTCGATCGCACTCAACGCATTACCCTGTTTAATCAAGGGGCGGAAAATATTTTCGGCTATAAAACTGAGGAAGTTTTAGGGCAACCTCTGAGCTTACTGCTGCCAGAACAGTTGAGGAATGCTCACCAGCAGCATATCCAACAATTTGCTCAATCTTCTGGTATAGCGCGAAGGATGGGAGAACGAGGTGAGATTTGGGGTCGCCGTCAAGATGGCACGCAGTTTCCGGCTGAAGCCTCAATTTCTAGGCTGGAAATAGGAGACGAAACGGTATTTACGGTTATTCTGCGCGATATCAGCGATCGCAAACAGGCTGAGGAAGAATTACTTCAAACAACAACGCTGCAAAAAGCCATTTTAGATAGTGCCAACTACAGCATCATTTCCACCGCCCTAGATGGTACGATTCTTACCTTTAACAAAGCCGCCGAGCGATGGTTGGGATATAGTACCGAAGAAGTTGTGGGGAAAGCAACACCTGCGCTCCTTCACGACAATGAGGAAGTCGTGCATCGCGCCCAAGATTTATCTGTCCAAATGGGAATCTCTATCGAACCAGGATTTGAGACTTTTGTTGCCAAGGCACGTCTTGGAGAGACAGACGAATACGAATGGTCGTACATCCGCAAAGATGGTAGTCGCTTTCGGTTACTCGTCTCGGTGACAGCTTTATATGACCCAGAAGGCAATATCACAGGGTTTCTCGGCATTGGAAACGATATTACCCTCCGCAAGCAAGCAGAAGAATCACTGGCACGCACGGCAGCGATTGTGGAACATTCTGGTGAGGCAATTATTAGCAAGTCCTTAGACGGCATCATTTTAAGCTGGAACAATGCAGCAGAAAAAATCTTTGGCTACAAGGCTGAAGAAATCATAGGACAATCGATCGCCATTCTAATTCCACCTAATCTTACCGACGAAGAACAGCAAATCCTCGAAAGGATTCGACAAGGAGAAATGATTAAAAACTATGAAACCTTGCGCGTCCGCAAAGATGGACAACTTATCCACATCTCTTGCACCATATCACCGGTGAAGGACACAAAAGGCAGAGTTATTGGGGCTTCTGTAATTAAACGCGACATCAGCGATCGCCAACGAGCTGAAAACGATCGCAAACAAGTTGAGATGGCTTTACGAAACAGTGAAGAGCAGTTTCGCCATGCCTTTGAAGATGCCTCGATCGGGATGGCGCTCATTTCTCTCGATGGGCATTGGCTTAAAGTCAATCCTGCCCTGTGCCAGATTGTTGGCTACTCCTCAGAAGAGTTGTTAACACTAACTTTTGAAGACATTACCTATCCTGAAGATTTAGAAGCGGATCTTAACAATAGACGTAAGCTATTAGCAGGAACGATTTCAACTTACCAACGAGAAAAACGTTATTTGCATAAGCAAGGACATATTGTTTGGATTCTGCTGAATGGATCGGTAGTACAAGATGAGCAGGGAAATCCACTGCATATTATTGCTCAAATTCAAGACATCACGGCTCGAAAAGAAGTTCAAAATACACTCGAACTGCAAAGCATTATTATGAATAATATGGCAGGGGGAGTGTGTTTAGTCAAAGCCTCAGACTTGACGATCGTCTACACTAATCCTAAATTTGATGCGATGTTTGGCTACCGAGAGGGCGAACTCGCAGGTCAACCCGTTGGTGTAATAAATTATGTCGATACACAGATTACACCCGACGAAACCGTTGAAGATATCGTCACTCAAGTCGATCGGGACGGGGAAGCGAAATATGAAGTCTACAACAAAAAAAAAGATGGCACACTCTTTTGGTGCAGAGTTCATACCTCTAAGTTTGAGCATCCTGAATACGGAACTGTATATGTTGCCGTTCAGCACGATATAACAAAGCTAAAACTGTCTGAACAAGCCTTGCAAGCTACCACAAACCGCCTTAACTTTCTCCTAAACTACAGCCCCGTCATTATTTTTAGCAGTAAACTTGATGGCGACTATGGCGTAACCTTCATCAGCGAAAACATCAAAGACGTAATCGGCTACGAAACCAAAGAATTTTTAGAAGAGTCTGGATTTTGGATGAATCATCTGCATCCAGATGATGTAGACCAGGTGCTTAATGGACTAAAAAATTTATTCACCGAGAGTTTTTATTTTCAGGAATTCCGTCTTCTGCACTCAGATGGGAATTATCGCTGGATACTCCAACAACTCAAGCTAATTCGCGATCGTGCGGGCAAACCAATTGAAATCTTGGGATATTTGATTGACATTACAGAACGCAAACAAGCCGAGTTGGAACTTCAGCAGGCTAAAGAAGCAGCAGAAGCAGCAAACCGAGCTAAGAGTATGTTCCTGTCCAATATGAGCCACGAACTCCGTACTCCTCTCAATGCTATTTTGGGATTTACGCAATTGATGAGTTACGATCCTGTTCTGACTCCCGAACTCCAAGAATATCTGGCGATCGTCAATCGTAGCGGCGAACATTTATTGCAATTGATTAACGACATTTTAAATTTATCCAAAATAGAGAGCGGACAGATGACTCTCAATTTTTCTGACTTTGACCTAAACATTTTGCTGACTTCTATTGAAGAAATGTTGCAAGTTCAAGCCCAATCGAAAGGATTGAAACTAATTGTCGAGCAAGCTCCCGAGCTTCCTCAGTTTGTGCATACCGATGAGAAAAAACTGTATCAAGTCTTGGTCAATCTGCTTGGTAATGCAATTAAGTTTACCAATCAAGGAAGCGTCATTTTAAGAGTTAGGCAACAGGGAATAACTAATCTTAAGCAATCTCAACTCCTGTTTGAGGTTGAAGATACAGGAGTGGGAATTGCGCCAACAGAAATTGATAGCTTATTTAGAGTGTTCGTGCAAGCTCAAGCTGGGAATAAATTGAATCAAGGTACTGGTCTAGGTCTAGCTATCAGCCAAAGATTTGTCCAACTCATGGGCGGTCAACTTCGGGTGCAAAGCACATTGAATCGGGGCAGCACTTTTTCCTTTGAGCTTGGGGTAAATTTACCTCAAGCAGTCCCCCTTGCCTCAAAATTGCTTAAACAAAGAGTGATTGGTATAGCTCCAGGACAACCAACTTACCGCATCCTTGTTGTTGAAGATTTAGAGGAAAATCGCCGCTTATTGGTCAAACTCCTTGCCTCAGTTGGTTTTGAGGTGCGCGAAGCAACACAGGGAGTTGAAGCACTCTCACTGTGGGAGAGTTGGTTGCCGCACCTGATTTTCATGGATTTGCGAATGCCAATTATGGACGGCTACACAGCTACTAAATATATTAGAGAACGCCCTAAAAACCAAGAAACTGTCATTATTGCTTTAACTGCCAGTGTTTTTGAAGAAGAGCGAGAGAACGTTCTGATGGCTGGTTGTGACGACTTTATGAGCAAGCCATTTCAGCAGAGAGACATCTTTGAAAAACTCGCTAAATATTTGGGAGTGCAATATATCTACGAAGCCGTAGGACAAACTCCAAAAAAACCATTGGTTGAAACCCTGTCTGTAGAATATCTATCCGTGATGTCCCCTCAGTGGTTAGAACAAATGTATCAAGCCGCTTACTATCTCGATACCGAAGTCATGAATGAATTAATCGTACAAATTCCCGAATCTAAAGCAAGTTTGTCCAAGGCACTAACTGATTATATCCAGAATTTTAATTCTGACCGAATTATGGAGTTAATTCGACCTCTGCTCCCGAATCCACTTTAGCGATCGAGTTTAAGGACAAAAAAGTTATATAGCATTCTTTTTGGGAAATGCTATTAATTATTTGACACGTTATTTGTTACTTATTGCACCGATCGCTGGAGTTGTAAACAATGCTACTGAAGCGTCCGTCAACAGTTCCCACTTCCACACAATACCCCGTCCGGTTTTCTACATAATAAGCACTTTTGCCGCCGTCAAAGGTTTGGGTTGTGCGGTAGGTGTAGCCCCGTCGTTGCAATTCTCCCTCTGCTTGCCCCGCTTTAGCTCCCACGAGGTCTTTTAATTTGGGAGGCACGGTACTATAGAGGTTTTCGGGGGTATTACCTTTGTTGGTAGTAGACGCGGAAGAGGGAGCGCGTTCGTTCTGATAGACGTAAACCGATTCGTCGCTAAAACGAAAGATGGTCGCCGGGCCGTCATTTTCTCTCAGAACTGACATCTGGTTTTTATACAGATATTCGTTCTCACCATTGGGTTTGAGTTCATAGGTAATGCCATCTTCCCGTTGAATGCGGATAAAGCCTTGACGCTGAGAGAAGGTGCAATTGACGACTTTCGATGCGCGGTCTTCCCCCCTGGGATAAATGTCACAGCGAGAATTAACGGTTTGAGCTTGGGTTGCTGAGGCGATCGCCAGGGTTGAAAAGGTGACGACAGCAGAGAATAGGGCGTTTTTCAACTTCATTTTTGACCAAATTCCGAGTTTTGGAGGGTTAATCAAGTGATAGTGCTTGAATTTCACTAGCCTGGTACTGTAGCAACAGTATTCATATTAAAGCTTATCAAACATCAAATAAACTCGACCACTTTTGTTCACCGTGAAGCCTCTAGTTCGTTTATTGCTCCTCTCCATGACAAGCGAATTTCAAAGGT
Source organism: Microcoleus sp. N3A4 (assembly GCF_036701805.1). Classification (NCBI taxonomy): domain Bacteria; kingdom Bacillati; phylum Cyanobacteriota; class Cyanophyceae; order Oscillatoriales; family Microcoleaceae; genus Microcoleus; species Microcoleus sp. N3A4. The sequence continues at coordinate 6,034 of NZ_JAUBRJ010000078.1, read as the reverse complement.
GGTACCCGCCACGCGATCGATCCGTGGGATCAATCGAAAGCATCTGGAATCTAAAATCCTCAAGCCCCCGACTCGATCCGTGGGGTCAATCCAAAATCTAAAATCTAAAATCTAAAATCGAATGACCGCGATCCCCTCCTGGGTAGCCATCCAGGGTTATTACTGAGTTCGTCCGCTAATTCGACCCCATCTCAACAGTAACCATCCCCACAACTCGGCTTTTCTGTCAATAATCTGGATTTGTCTGTTAGCCCCAAAAAGACTCACAGATTGTGTGTGGTGTTCTCGCCTTGTGCAGGAGTATGGGGAAGCTGAAATCGTGCGCGATATTCCGATCGGCAAAATCGCTCCTCCTCAAGATGTTGCCAATGCGATCGCGTTTTTAGCGTCGGGTTTGGCTGCGCGCGCTACCGGGACTGCGATCGATATTAACGGAGCCTCTTACGTGCATTGAGAAAAATACTGTAAAATACCTCTCAAGGCTCACGCTCGCACCTTTTTAAAATCACTAAATTATCACTTTAGCAAGACGCTAAAAACATCATAAATGACTTATGTTTAGATAAAAAGATAGTCTGAGGAAAATTGATTATGACAACAGATAACGTCACCCACACAAAACGAGTTGCCATACTCATAGAAAATGGAGTTGAAGATTCCGAATTTCTAGTTCCTTACAACGCCTTAAAACAAGCAAACTTTGATGTAGTTGTCCTCGGTTCGCGGACAAACGAAAAGTATGCAGGGAAACAGGGCAAATTAGCCATGCAAGCAGACGGAACTACCACTGAAGCTGTGGTCGCAGAATTTGATGCAGTAGTCATTCCCGGCGGTATGGCTCCCGATAAGATGCGGACTAACCCCAATACAGTGCAATTTGTACGAGAAGCATTTGAACAAGGAAAAATTGTGGCTGCTGTTTGCCACGGCCCGCAACTTTTGATTGAAGCCGACTTGCTAAAAGGCAAAAATGCCACAGGTTTCTTGGCAATAAAAACAGACATTATCAATGCCGGAGCTAACTACATCAACGAAGCTTTAGTAGTTGACGGCAACTTAATCACTTCCCGCGAACCGGGAGATTTAGCACTATTTACCACCGCAATTCTGGCTCGCCTCGGTTACGGCGGAAAAGCCGTCGGTTTGCCAGAAGAAACCGACACAAATGCAGAATGGTGGAAATTAGCGAATGCTTGGGGCGGCTCCACACAAGGCGACATTGTTAAAGGTTTGAATACCGCCCTGGCAGGGGAACGCTATGCTTGCGAAGCCTTTGAAAATTATGCCGAAAAAACGCAAGATAGCGATTTGCGATCGCTATTGAGAAAAATGATTCAAAACAAACAGCACCACATCATCGCTCTAGAAAATCGCCTCAACGATTTCGGCGAAAAACCCTCAATTCCCGCCCAAATAGCCGACAAATACGCTAAATTAAAAGCCTCAATGCAAGGAACCGATGAAACCTTCTTGCTGCGGAGCACTTTCGGCGATTTACAAACCGGCGTTGTCGATATCAACAACCTGCGCGTGAAGTTCACCGATCCGGTATCAACAGCCATTTTTACAGAGATAGAATCGGATTTAACCAAGTGCGAGCAGGCCGTTGCTAAAGTCTACCGCGCCCGCGCAGTTTCCCAGGAAATTAAAGCTCCCAAACCTTCGACTAGCCCCGCTGTAAAAATGTAATCTGCTGGCGGTTAAAAAAGTTTGCAGTGGCGCGTTGACTCAGACGGCGGCGCCACTGCAAACTTTTAATGCAAAAATAAAATATACAATTTGCGGTAAAATAAAACCCAAGACTGAAAAGCAGGCACTAAAATAACTGCAAGGTGGAGGGTTTTATTAAATGGGTTCTATTTTTGTTTCAGCCGGACACGGCGGGATTGAAGGCAACGTGCGCGATGTCGGCGCGATCGCTTTTGGTACAACTGAAGCTCAAGAAATGATCTTAACTCGGGATGCCTTAGTAGCTGAACTGCGGCAGCGAAAGATAGAAATTTTCTCGGTGCCTGATAGTCTCAGTTTAGCGCAAACTATCGCTTGGATTAACGACCGTTGCAGCGCGGGAGATGTAGCGGTAGAAATGCACGCCGACTCTTTTTCCAATCCCCTAGTTCGCGGTGCAACCGCGTTTTATATTGGCAGTAACCCCGCTCGAAAAGCCAACGCTGAATTAATCTTAAATGGCTATTTGCGGCGGATTCCAGAAATGGTCAGCCGCGGCGCAAAAGCAGACACTGAGGCCGGTGTTGGTAGTCTTGGATTTTGCCGGCGCGTCAACATCCCTTCGCTGCTGATAGAACTCGGTTTTTTGACCAATGCCGAGGATTTGAAAATCTTTCAAAATCGCCGTCGCGACGTAGCACTCGGACTCGCTGACGGACTCGAAGCTTGGTTAAAAAATACGAATTTGAAACCCTTGCCAACACCGACACCGACACCGACACCGACACCGACACCGACACCGACACCTGCACCAAAGCCTGTAACTTATCCGCTAATTAATATCAACATTAACGGTTCGCCGCACGAAGACAAAGGCATTTTGGTGAACGGAAATGCCTTCGTCCCCTCGGAAGTTCTGGACGTTCTCAATATCCCGCCTGCGGCAGTTGACAGGCGGGTAACGTATAATGGAGTAGTATTTGTGCGGGCGATCGACCTGCGCGATCGGGATATTGCGGTAACATGGGATCAGCCAACAACCACAGTCTCGCTGCGATCGCGCCGCGATATCCTCTCAGGCCTCGGAAAAATCATGGGTCGCGGTCTAACTACCGCCCAACACATGACAGTATTTCTTACCAAAAATAACAGCAAAGCGCTGACAGCATTTCCCAATTTACCTCAAATTTACGTGCAAGAAGCAGCCGCAGAAGGCGTCAACCACGACATAGCTTTTTGCCAAATGTGTTTAGAAACAAATTATCTCAACTTTGGCGGTGCAGTCAAAGCAGAACAATTTAACTTTGCCGACATGGGAATCATCAGCCCCACAAATTCCGGCATCTCATTTCCCGATGCCCGAACTGGAATTAGAGCGCAAATTCAGCACCTCAAAGCTTACGGCAGCACAGAACCAATCAACCAACCTTTAGTTCAAGAAAACGTGCGTTTTCGCTTTGTCAAGCGCGGCGTCGCCCCCACCGTCAACGAACTTGCAGGCCGCTGGAATTCCGATCCCTTATACGGACAAAAAATCATCAATACAATCCGGCTTTTGTACGAAAATGCAGGTTTGCTGTAGTCAGTTGACAGTTGACAGTTGACAGTTGCTATTAGTGATTAGTGATTAGTTATTAGTTATTAGTTATTAGTTATTTGCTACTAATAACTAATAACCAATGCCCAATGCCCTGTTTGGCCAATGCCCAATTCCCAATGCCCAATTCCCAATGCCCAATGCCCAATTCCCGATTATCAAATAACTATGGTTTCCAGCACAAATAACTTCTCAGACATTCAAAATCATTGGGCAAAAATATTCATTGACGGCTTAGTAGAACGGGCGGTGATTAGCGGTTTTCCCGATCGCACTTTTCGGCCCAACACCAACTTAACCCGCGCCCAATTTGCCGCCATTGTCAGCAAAGCCTTTCCCATACCCGACAAACGGCCCTACATTCCCTTTATCGACGTTCCCGCCACCCACTGGGCGGCCGCCGCCATTGAAACAGCATTTAAAAGAGGGTTCATATCCGGCTATCCCGACAAGCTATTTAAACCCGAAAATATGATTACCAGAGCGGAGGCATTAGTTGCCTTAGTTAGCGGTATTTTTGGGGCAAATGCTGCACCGACAACTAATCTTATCCTATCAAACATCTACCAAGACAGCAGCGAAATTCCCAACTATGCCAAAAAGGCGATCGTCCTAGCCACCCAATCCGAAATAGTCGTCAACTCTCCAAATTTAAACTTATTAAATCCCGCCGGAAATGCCACCCGCGCCGATGTCGTCGCCTGGGTTTATCAAGCTTTAGTACATCTCAAAAGAGCGCCGCAAATCTATTCTCAATATATTATAGTTCTCAGTAAAGTTCCGCGACCGCAAGTTAGCGTCAGCCACCAGCGAGAATTTCGCGGAGTTTGGATAACATCCGTGTGGAATATTGACTGGCCTTTCAGCGACAAACTCTCAACTGAACAGCAAAAAAACCAACTGCTGATAATTCTTGACAGGCTACAAGAAATGAATTTCAATGCTATTATCCTCCAAGTTCGACCCGCAGGCGACGCCCTTTACGCCTCGGAATTAGAACCTTGGAGCGCATGGCTGACAGGAACCCCAGGAAAGCCGCCGCAACCTTATTACGACCCTTTAACATTTGCCATTACAGAAAGCCACAAACGCAACATCGAATTTCACGCTTGGTTCAATCCCTACCGCGCCAAAGTTTCCACCCAAACCCCCGCCAACGTCAGCCCCCACCTCTCTGTTACCAATCCCGAATGCGTTTATCAGTGGGGGGACGAAATGTGGATGGACCCGGGAATTTCTTTAGTTCAAGATAAGACTTACAACGTAATTTTAGACGTAGTAAAGCGCTACGATATAGACGGCGTTCACTTCGACGATTATTTCTATCCTTATCCGATTGCCGGCAAAGAATTTCCCGACAGCAAGATTTACAATAGTTATGTCTCTAGAGGCGGGAAAATGAGTTTAGGAGACTGGCGCAGAGAAAATGTTAACAAGTTAGTTAAAAGACTGGGAGAAGGAATTCGAGCGACAAAACCAAACGTTAAATTCGGCATAAGTCCCTTCGGCATTTATCGCCCCGGACAGCCGCCCCAAAGTCGCGGTTTAGATGCCTACGAAACACTTTATGCCGACGCCAAAAAATGGTTAGAATCAGGTTGGGTAGATTATCTAAATCCGCAACTTTACTGGCGCATCGATCAAACTGCTCAAAGCTATCCTGTTTTGTTGCAATGGTGGCTACAAAACAACCCCCAAAACAGACATATTTACCCGGGAAATAACTTAGGCAAACTCGACGGCGACAAGTGGACGGTAAACGAGATTAACAAGCAAATTGAGATTACGCGAAACTCTCAAAAAAACTTAGCTTTGGGCAATGTTTTCTTCAGTATGAAAGCTTTTAGCGAAAATCGTCAGCAAATTTACGATAATTTCAAATCGACTACTTATGCAAAACCAGCCCTCGTTCCCGCGATGCCCTGGCAAAAGGGTACTCCGCCGCCCCCTCCGACAGGAATCGAAGTAAAAAAAGTGGGAAATAGCAATGTTTTGCAGTGGAGAAATCCCGCCGATAAAAACATCCGTTCTTGGACGCTTTATCAAAAGAATGGCGATAGCTGGAAGCTCATCAAAATCCTCAATGCAGAGACAGTGCAAGTATCAGTAGGAACGGGGATTTACGCTGTGTGCGCGGTGAGTATAATGGCGGTAGAAAGTGTAGGAGTTTTTATAGAAATATAATCACAAGTTTAGCGAAAAATGATGGCATACAATGTTCATACGTTGCTGCAAATAGAAGCGATGGGCATCAAAACGCTGAACTCCTGAATCTAGATGTAACTCTTTGCAATCATGGTGCCTGCCAAATTCTATCAACCACTCAAACAGATTTTGCCCGTAACCTTTTGACCGCACTGTTTCATCAACAACCAAATCATAAACATACAAAAATCGTCCCCACGCCAAACACTCATCAATACAGAACCCTGCTACAGCAAATATTTGAGCATCTCGTTCTAAAAAAGCCAACTCGTAACCATTCTGCTTTTGACGCTGAACTTTCTCCAAAAAATCCTCTTGTTTCAGGTGTGGACGTAATTGAGCCAATATCGGAAAGCATTCAAGGATTTGTGAATCGGATTTTGCCAACTGGATCGACATAAACTAAAATCTATCGAAACTTCACTTCTAGACTATAGTACATAATTTTTTTCCATCCCATTGACAAAAAACTTTCGCCAATTCGAGGGAGTCATTCGATTTTAGATTTTAGATTTTAGATTTTGGATTGACCCCACGGATAAATTCGGGGGCTTGAGGATTTTA
>NZ_JAUBRJ010000077.1:0-37785 GCF_036701805.1 Microcoleus sp. N3A4 | reverse complement strand
GCGACGCACCCTACATAACACGTACCGCACAATATAGCTTTATAGTGTACTTCACGAACCACCGAATATGCTGTATGCCTGGAACCAAAGCGTGTCAACTTAAGCCTAAAAACCTTTGTATCTCTGATAGCCGAGTCTAGATCCCCCTCGCATCCCCCTGATAGTCGGGGGACTTGAAGACGTTTCCGGTTCCCCCGACTATCAACGCCAGGGATCTCGAACCCTAATCGTCAGACAGCAAACTGGTATTACGTTTAACGTTAAGTTGACACGCTTTGGCCTTGAACATATGACTAACAACTAACAACTAACAACTAACAACTAACAACTAATGACTGATGACTGATGACTGATGACTGATGACTAATGACTAATGACTGATGACTAATGACTGATTTCTTCGCAATTCCCAAATATTATGTCTCGTTCAAAAGCCCTGCAATCTTATATTTTTGTCCGCTTGCTCCTCGCACCGCTAATGTTGTGGACAATCACCACAGCAGTATTTTTATTGTTGCGGGCCACTCCGGGCGACCCCATAGATGCCATTCTCGGCTCGCGAGCTCCCGCAGCCGTCAAAGCAGCAATGCGAACCCAACTCGGCCTCGACGCACCCCTGTGGGAGCAATATTTCAAATACATGAAAGACTTATTCAGTCTGAACTTGGGAACCTCCATCACCACTCGCGGACAAACCGTGTGGCAAATTATCGGAGACTATTTCCCCGCTACAGTGGAATTAGCAGTTTGTAGCATGGCCGTAGCTTTAATTGTCGGCATCAGTATCGGTTCCCTGGCAGCATCCCGCCCCAACACTATTTTCGATGCTGTCGGCCGTTTGTTTGGCATTATCACTTACTCGCTGCCGGCTTTTTGGGCCGGCATGGTTTTGCAGTTGATTTTCGCGGTGCAGTTGGGCTGGTTTCCCTTGGGAACTCGCTTTCCCGTGACATTCCCCGCTCCCGAAGGCTACACGGGACTGTACACTATTGACAGTCTCCTGAGCGCTAACCCCGGTCAGTTTCTCACATCTTTGCATTATTTGGCACTTCCGAGTTTGACGCTGGGCATTCTTTTGAGCGGCATTTTCGAGCGCATTGTCAGGGTGAATCTCAAGCAAACTTTGCAAGCAGATTATGTCGAAGCAGCTAGAGCTAGAGGCATTCCCGAATTGCAGATTTTATGGGCTCACGCTCTGAAAAATGCGCTAATTCCGGTGATTACTGTCTTGGGATTGACTTTTGCTGCACTGTTGGGCGGTGCTATTTTAACAGAGGTTACTTTTTCTTGGCCGGGGCTGGCAAATCGCCTTTACGAAGCGATTAGCTTGCGAGATTATCCAACTGTTCAAGGTATTGTGGTGTTTTTTGCGGGAATTGTCGTAATTGCCAGCATTGTAATTGATATTTTGAATGCTTACATTGACCCGCGAATTCGGTACTAAAAATATCAAGGAAGAAGGGCAACGGATGCGCGACTGTGGCACTCTCGGCTTTTTCTACCTGTACTTTCTGTCAGCGCGAGATGTTTTAGCCAGCGGTGGCCCTGTAGAAGCAGTTGTCAAAAAGATCGATCGGCTTTTAGAGTGACGACACTTGGCATTTTATGGGCAATACTGGAGAAAATAAACTTCAATATTTGAGGAAACGCTGATGAGATTATTGCGAACAATCGCCGCTCTATCGGCTGCCTTGACCCCACTGATGGCTGAAGCTGCCTTTAGCCGTCCCATGCCGGGAACAGCCGATTTTCCCAGAGCCTCAAACCCCCAAGTAAATGTGCCGGTTTGCTTCATCGAAACTCCAGGCGGCACAACTTTTGATTTAGTCAGCTTGTGCGGCAGCAATGCTGCTCCCCAAAACACTGCTCCGGCTGCCGGCAACCCCGCCAATGCTCCTGCAAATAACCCCAATGCGGGCAATCCGGCTGCTGCCCCGAACCCTAACAGCGTCACCAGAGATGCTGTCGGCACGCCGATAACTACTCCAGCAGGCACGGCAAATCCCAACAATCAGAATAATCAGAATCCGGGAACTGCGCCCAATACCAATCCCAATAATCTCAATCCGGGAACTTCACCAACCACCAATCCCAATAATCTCAATCCGGGAAGTTCGCCCTATACCACTCCCAATAATAGTGCGTCTCCCACGGGTGGAACTGCTGGCGACAGCAACAGCGATTTAGTTCCCAATCCCAATCTCAATCTTCCGAGAGTGCCGCCGAGTTCCTTTGGCCCTGGAGGTGTTGCACCAACTAGAGATGCGATTGATGGCCCCCGCCAATAATCGGCGAAGTGTCAGAACTTTCACAGAAACCGGGTTTCTCTGAAACCATCTCTTTTTCAGGGATATTTCACCCGCGAGAAAGCCGGAATATTTATTTGCTTGCTTAATATTGCTCTCAGGGGCGATCGGCATATTTTGTAGCAGACTAGCGAAATAAAAGTTAAGCTAAGAACTTGTAGGCGCTATCAGCCAAGCACTCTTTCAAAACTGGACAACCAGGTAGAAGCAGTGATAGATAGCTAGCTTTAATCCGTAACAGGATTAGTTATCAGCAAAGGTTAAAATTATTACCAGGCGGATGCTCGCCAGCTCCAAGTTCTCAAGCAAAACCATTCAACAGGCATATTTTTGTTAAGCCACTGTGGTTGGGAAAGTACCGGCTGATAACATTAGCGAGACAAAATTAACCCGATTATTCGGAGGCTCTTCACGAGCAAAATATTTGTTTTAAATTTAAACAAAATTGCTCTATACCCGATCGCACTTGAGGAGGACATCTAGTGTCAAACTTAGTTCAACGCTTAGAAATAACCGCTCATCCGCAACTAGAAAAATCCCTCGGTTATCGAGGAGACAGCCGCTGGGTAGCTTGGCGCTGGGAACCCGACATCGACCAACTTATTTCCAGCGACGGCAAAACAGTCGGCACTGGGAATAATATGGCTTGGCTGGTGTTTTTGCAGCACGATTTAGTCGATCCTGCGGTACAAGAGTACAACCTCGGCGAGGGCGATCGCTACTGGCTGCTTTTAGACACAGCAACTAGAAATCTCTACGTCGGCGAAGGGAAAACTGTTCAAAGTCTGCTCGAACAGCCGGAAAGTTTAGGTTTATTGGCCTGTCTCGATGGCGGGAATGCCGATCGACAAACTGGTGAAACTTGGCAGCAAACGCTATCTCAACTAACAGCAAAACCAGTTGTTCGCCACCTCACAAATGCCCTTCCTTTCGGTATCGCGGCCGCTTTGATAGGTGCTTTAGGCATCGGAACCGGATTGTGGGTAGTGCCTGCGGTGCAGCAGAAACTAGCCGAAAAAACAGCTTTTGTTTCCCCAATTAGTTCTGCCGCCAACTGCGGGCTTGGCGGTTCCGACGATTTTTCAGCTTATGTCGGTTCGTCAAGCGGAAATAAAGAACTTCACTTAATAGGCGTTTACGAAGCTAATGCGGATCACAAGAACCGAGATTTATCTAAAAGTGCGTTAGCGAAGCCCTCGGAGAGGATCGAAGTCAAAGTAGAACGCCGAAACAAGCCAATAATTCTCGCACTTTCAGCCTACGAACCGGTGCAATGGAACATTACCGCAGAACCGGGCGCAGTTATCGAAAAAATCATCGTTAACGGATACCACAAGCAAACTGTTTCAGGAGTTTCTGGAATTCCAATTGAAGAGCACAGCTACGAAGAAACCGGAAACTATATCGGCGACTTTATCTACAAGTGGGGTGCTACCGCTGAAAGTAGCAATACTTCTTCCCTCGTGACTAAATTGGAACAGGGAAACCGCACCAGTTTAACTTCTTTTCAAGGATGCTACAGAGGTACGAATTTTGCGATTAAGTAAGAATTTCCGAGTCTAATTCGGCGATTACTCGATCGAGCGTTTTGTTTTGACTCCGATCTTTCTTTGGCTGCGGAGGGCGGGTTGCTAGTTCAGCGTCAAGTTCCTCCATCGTCAGGATAGGCAACTCAAATGCCTGTTTAAACGCTTCGATTTCTTGAAATAAATCTTCAGCCGTTGCGCCTGTAGGCATCGCAGGCTCTTTTTGATAACCGATAAGCGTCTTGTCGCGTTCGTAATACACGATACGGATACAATAACCGTCTAGATCGTGAAATACGCGGTAAGTCCATAACATAGTCATTCCTCCTCTTGACCGCGAAAAAAAACAGTATTATTGGGTTTTTCACCAATCCGTTCGATCGCAACTACACGGACTTGTTCTTCTACGTTGTAATATACTCGATACGCAATTCCCAATCGGCAATTTTTGTACCGTCATCTCGACAAGGTTTTCGATTCATTGTCATGACGGTTGGCTCGTAGCTCAGGTTGGTTTGGATTCCGTCTACAATGATATTGCGATCGCGTCTGTCGAACCACTTAAGATCGTTTTCAGCTTCTGATGTTAATTCAATGGTGTACATTTTGAACTGTTATTTGACAAGCTTATGTAATGGCTGTATCATAGGCTATTAACTTTCTTTTTTGATGCCAGACACTAACAATGCTAACAAACTTAAGATGAAATACTGGTATGAAACCCTCGCTGTAGCGCAGCGAATTTTAATAGAATTGGGAAGGCGAAGACGCAGTTTAATTTTTTGGGCGATCTTTCCGATTTCTATCTTGATTATTAACGCCTTAATCTTAGCAGAACGCGCGCAACTGACAACAGCAAAAGCCTTTGAAACAGCGGCCCCTGCAAGTTTAGTAGGAGCGGCTTTATTTTTTAGCTGTCTCGGCGGTAGCGTAGCAACGGTAGTCTCAGAACGAGAACAGCACACTCTCAAACGCTTGTTTATTTCGCCCTTGAGCGGCACTTCTTACTTTTTAGGAATTTTTATTGCTCACAGTTGTATCGGCATCGGTCAGGTAATTTTAGTATACGCTATCGCCTCTTTTTTGGGAGCACAATTTCAAGGTTCAATTCTGTTAGGATGTGCGATTATTCTGCTCAGTATTGTAGCTTACGTAGGAGTCGGATTCATTCTCGGCACGCAGTTTGCGAGGCGCACTGAAGATGTCAACTCGCTAGTAGCAGCTTTCGGCGTTCCTTTGTTGATTTTAGGAGGCGCATTTTTGCCGACTTCGCTGTTTCCCAAAAGTTTGCTGGAAATTGCCAAATACAATCCCATTTATCACATGAATGAAGCCCTGATGGGCGTATGGGCTGGCGGAAAAGACTTGGCTGGTATTGCCGAACACTTTTGGTTTTTGTGCATCTTTGCTATGTTGATGATAGTAGCCGGATGGCTGTCTTACCGGCGGATGTTGAGAGTGGAAAGAAGACTTTAACGATCGCGGAAGCGGAAAAAATGAAAGAATGTACTTTAAAATAATTAAAAATTGGGAGATTTCAATCAGTGTTGGAAATAGAAAAACTCAATAAATCCTACGGCGAACGTTCAGTGCTTCGAGATTTAACTCTGCACATTCAAGCTGGAGAAATTTACGGTTTGCTGGGGCAAAACGGTGCTGGAAAAACTACAACTATCAATATTTTATGCAATTTGTTAAATGCGGACAGTGGCAAAGTTTCTATCAATGGCGAACCTGTTTCCGCAGCTACCAAATTGTTAATAGGTGTAGCTCCTCAAGAAAATTTGCTTTACAAAAGCCTGAGCTGCGAAGAAAATCTCAACTTTTTTGCTCAAATTTACGGCTTAGAGCGCAAGCAGCGGCGCTATCAAGTAAGGCACTGTTTGAAAGCAGTAAATTTGACAGATCGAGCTAAGAGCCCAGTAGAAACTTTGAGCGGAGGAATGCAGCGCCGTTTGAATATTGCGGTAGCATTGGTACACCAACCTAAGTTAGTAATTTTAGACGAACCGACAACGGGTTTGGATATAGAGGCTCGCTATGAAATTTGGGATTTAATTCAACGTTTGCGATCGGAAGGAATTACAGTTTTGCTGACTACTCATTTGTTGGATGAAGCTGAGCGTCTTTGTCAGAGAATCGGAATTTTAAAGAATGGTAGTATTGTGGCGGAGGGGAGTTTGGAGGAGTTGCAAAAACTGATTCCGGCTCAAGAAATCATCGTCGTAAAAACCGACGAAGAAGCTGAAGTTATCGCCCGCGCTCAAAAATACAATTTCATTCCCCGCCGCTACGGTAGCGATTTGGCTTTTTGGCTGCCCGAACGTTTAGAATTAAAAGATATTATTTTGCGCTTCGACGGGATTTCTATTGACTCAATCGCTCGGTATCCCGTGCGGTTAGAACATATTTATGTCGAGGTAACGAAACAAACTGTATCTTAATTTGCGTTCATCCGCCTATATCCGCCGACATCTGCGGTTAAAGTTCCAAAGTAATTAACTGAGCAATTTCTGCAGTTTGAAAATCCAACGCCATCGGCACGAGAACTGCCGGAATCACCTGCACATCATCATCCACATAACCTAATTCCCCTCTCCCCAAATTTAACAGCCACAACTTGTCTCGATACCAGCGCGGTGAGTGTGGCATTGACAATCCCCTAACGATAATATCATTAGATTCGATATCAATAACTATACCGCCGTTTTGTCGCCGATCGCGCCAGCCATCCACCACATCCCACTGACTCGACGCTGTGACATACAGCATATTCCATGTATATATATAGCCTTTCTCAAAAAGATGAGGTATGACTGACAGCTTACATAACCACCCAGACGCTTGAGGGCCGGGGCCCAACAACGTCCGCGAATCTTTCGCTCGAACCGCTATAGTACACACAATCTTGTAGTAAGGTGCGTCGCTTTCAGAGTCAATCTGCAAGTTCCATTTAAAAAGTCGCAGCGACGCACCCTACATATTAACATCACACAATATAAATATAGTGGCTACTGTACTTCATCAACCTGGAATATGCTGTATTTCGCTTTTCGCTAGATACAGTATCTGACGGGCCCACAATGACAATCCTCCCGCTTTCTAGTTCAACTGGGTAGTCTTAACCAGCTTCTTTGAAGGTTTTTTGGACTTTTTCTAAGTCTTTGAGCGTCATCATACGATTTGAGATTTGAGATTTGAGATTTGAGATTAAAGAATTGAATAATTATCTGCAACTGACGCACCCTACAGGTTGGTTATTCCTTATTTTGTCAGGTGCGTCAATCGATTTGAGATTAAAGAATTGAATAATTATCTGCAACTGACCATCAATAAATTGATGGTATAAGCCCCCGGATTTATCCGTGGAATCAATCCAAAATCCTTGCATCTCAAATCCTCAAGCCCCCGAATTTATCCGTGGGGTCAATCCAAAATCTAAAATCTAAAATCTAAAATCGAATGACGCACCCTACAGGTTGGTTATTCCTTAGCAGAAAAGGAGTTGCCGCAGCTACAGCTTTGGGCGGCATTGGGATTGTGAAATCGGAAACCTCCGCCCATCAAGTCTTCTGAATAATCCAAGGTGAGCTCATTGAGATATTTTAAGTGCTGGGGGTCGATCGCAACTTCAATTCCCTCTGACTCGCATACAGCGTCTTCTGCGGCTGGCGCATCGTCAAATGCCATTGTATAAGACAAACCGGAGCAGCCGCTCGATTCCACGCCCAGACGAAATAAAGCATTGGGGTTGGGATGCTTCGACTTGAGCCGCGTTACTTCTGTTGCTGCTGTTTTGCTCAGATGAATCATTATGGGTAATTGGTAATTGGTAATGGGTAATAATTTGGGAGTAGTGTTGAGTTTTGAGAATTTAGAGTGTGCACGAAGCCCTGCACCTTACCCGGAGAATGTAGGGTGCGCCGCAGCGCACCTTACCGCTATATCTTTAGCAACTTGAGTTACTTAGCCTTTTCATTACGAGCATAATCGTCTTGAAAGCGGATAATATCATCTTCTCCGAGATATTCGCCATTCTGCACCTCAATTAAAACCAGGGGGATAACTCCCGGATTTTCCAGGCGGTGAGAAGTGCACTGAGGAACGTAGGTAGACTGATTGGTAAACAGAACAATTTCTGTTTCGCCGCAAGTAACTTTTGCAGTACCAGAAACCACAATCCAGTGTTCGCTGCGGTGGTGGTGCATTTGCAGGCTGAGGCGGTGTCCAGACTTAACTTCGATCCGCTTAATTTTATATCCTGGGCCTTCTTCTAGAGTCGTAAATGAACCCCAAGGCCGCAATTCTGTAGCGGCTATTTCGTTGGGTGCAGCAGGTGCGTGCAGAGTAGATACTTGAGAAATTTCTTGAATCTGAACCATGATTTTCACTCCTTGAGGATTGCTTGCTGAATCCTTTGGTAAACGACGTTGGATTGTGATATTAACTAATTTATCCTTAAAATCTAAGTCCGATCGCGCGAACCGCTTAGCGGACTGTAGATTTTTGCACTTTTGTCTGCTTTGCCCGATCGACCCACCTTGACCACCATAGCAAAATCATCACAGCGGTTGTTACCCGGTATTCGCGATCGCCCCAATCTACATCAAATCTTCATAGAAAGGGCGCTGGTTCTTGAATATTGATTAAAGGTGAATCCTAATCCAGCTATTGAGACTGCTGCTGCAAAACTGCTAGCATCTCTTGATAGAAAGGCAGGCCTTGACCCAGGCTATCGCTGGCGGTTGCTAGGATTTGCAAGGTTTCGATCAGCGAGTATCGGGCCGCATCTACAATAAGATCGAGCAGCGGATGAATCCCAGAACCATGCTGCTGTGCTTCTGCGATCGCATCGATGTAGGCAGCACGCACCTGGTTAGAGATAATGACAATGGAATATCCCGCCCGCAACAGCAGGAGATTCATCAATAACCGCCCGGTGCGTCCGTTACCATCGCGAAACGGATGAATCGAAACCAAGCGAAGATGTGCTTCGGCTGCAAACTCTAGCGGATGTAACGATTTGATTTTATCGCTGTTGAGCCATTCGATAAATTCCGGCATCAAACCCGAAAGCAAATAATGAGGCGGATAGAGGTATTCGGTACCGGCGGCTTTGACATCTAACTGCCGATAGCGTCCAGCTTCCTCCGGGGCGTTAGCGAAGCCCTCGAAGAGGATCGCCCTGATAATTAAGTTGTGAATTTGTTTAATTTCCCATTCACCGATCGCGGTGTCCGATCGCGTTAGCATTTCAATGTAGTCGATCGCATCTCGATGTCCGATCGCTTCTAGGTGTTCGCGCAAAGTTTTGCCACCCACAGTGATGCCGGTTTCTAAGACTAATTCGGTTTCGCGCTGCGTCAAAGTATTTCCCTCAATCGCATTGGAGTGATAAGTAAACCGAACGTCGTAGAGTTTTTTCAATTCTGCAACCAGGGTGGGAGAAAGCGGCCGAAAGCTATCTAACCAGGCTTTGAGTCGATCGACTTTTTGCAATTTTTCAGAAAGGTTCATCGCGGATGAGAAGGCAAAATGCTGGTGGAGAATGTCACCCAGACGCTGAGGATACAGTCGCATTAACAATGCGATAAACTCATTTCTCAAGAACAGGCAAGATGCCTGTTCCACAGAGAGTAAATTTTGTGGGCTGGGCATCTTGCCCGCCTTTGAAAGGCTTATTAACAATGGTGCAAGATGTGAGTTGGTATCGGAATTACTCATCTCTCTTCTCTGACTCTGCGCTCTCTGCGGCCTCTGCGGTTTAATAATTCACATAATTGAAGAGTCTTTAAGCATAAATCTTTAACCTCCGGGTTCCATAGTTAAGCGATCGGCTTTAACTATTTTTTTACTCGGATCGAATAAGCTGGGATTTTTTGGTGGCTCTACCCAATTGAGTAGATCCACATATAATACATGATACTAGAGCGATCGGCATCCCATCCTCTACTCTAGATCGACATCTTTTCGCCACTTTGACAGGAGCATCAAAATGAACAGCAACGGACTGCCACAAAAGCAAGGCCTGTACGATCCGCAGTTCGAGCACGACGCTTGCGGAGTCGGATTCATCGTACACATGAAAGGTAACAAATCCCACGAAATTGTCGAGCAGGCACTGACAATCCTATTGAACCTCGACCACCGGGGCGCGTGCGGCTGCGAACCCAACACCGGAGACGGGGCGGGGATTTTGATGCAGGTGCCCCACAAGTTTCTGAAGAAAGTAACCGCGGCCCTAAACATCGAACTTCCCGAAGCCGGCGAGTACGGCGTCGGCGCGATTTACTCGTCGCCCGATCGAACTGAACGGGAAAACGGTCAGCGCATTTTTGAGGAAATCGCGGCAGAAGAAGGCCAGGAAGTGCTCGGCTGGCGGGATGTTCCCACCGACAACTCGTCCCTCGGCGACACCGCCAAATCTAGCGAACCCTTCATGCAGCAAGTGTTCCTCCGGCGGGCCTCCGGTATTGACGAGGCGGCTTTCGAGCGGAAACTGTACGTCATCCGCAAACGGGCTCACAACGCCATCCGCAGGACTAACACAGACCCCTACTGGTACAATTCCACTCTCTCGTGCCGGACGATCGTCTACAAGGGTATGTTAATGCCGGTGCAAGTGGGAGATTACTATCCCGAACTGCACGACCCCGACATGGAAAGCGCTCTAGCCCTGGTTCACTCGCGCTTCAGCACCAATACTTTTCCGAGTTGGGAACGATCGCACCCTTACCGCTACATCGCTCACAACGGCGAAATTAACACGATGCGCGGCAACATTAACTGGATGCACGCGCGGCAATCGCTGTTCGAGTCGGAACTATTCGGCGATGACTTAAAGAAAATCCCCAATTTAATCAATATCGAAGGCAGCGACTCGACGATTTTTGACAATGCTTTGGAATTGCTGAATTTGGCCGGGCGTTCTTTGCCGCACGCCGTAATGATGATGATTCCCGAACCTTGGACAGCCCACGAGTCCATGAGTGACGAGAAAAAGGCTTTCTACGAATACCATTCCTGCTTGATGGAACCTTGGGACGGGCCGGCTTCGATCGCCTTTACTGACGGTACTTCGATCGGGGCTGTGCTCGATCGCAACGGTTTGCGCCCTTCCCGCTACTGCGTTACCAAAGATGACTTGGTAATTATGGCATCGGAAGCCGGAGTTTTGCCGATCGCCCCAGAACGAATTGTCTCAAAAGGCCGCTTGCAACCGGGGCGGATGTTCCTAGTAAATACCGAGGAAGGCCGCATCGTTTCTGACGAAGAAATTAAGACCAAAATCGCCACTGAACACCCGTACCGCCAGTGGATTGACCAGCACATGGTCGAAATCGCCAAACTGAAAGATGCCCCGGCATTGGCCGAATCCCACCCCGAAACATTGATCCAGCGGCAGATGGCTTTCGGCTATACCTTTGAAGAACTGCGGTTGCTGTTAGCGCCGATGGCGAAAGATGGCGTGGAAGCTGTCGGCGCGATGGGTGCGGATACGCCGCTGGCAGTGCTTTCCAACCGCCCAAAACTGCTTTATGAATACTTCCAGCAGTTGTTTGCTCAAGTTACCAATCCGCCGATCGATTCTATCCGCGAAGAAATTGTAACTTCTGCCGAAACTACGATCGGCGCTGAACGCAATTTGCTCAAACCAGAACCGGAAAGCTGTCATTTGATTGAACTGAAAACGCCGATTCTCAGCAATGAAGAATTAGCTAAGCTCAAACACGTAAATGAGGGCAATTTCCGGTCGATTACACTGCCGATTTTGTTCGACCCCCAAACAGGGGTAAAAGGTCTCGAACAAGCCTTAGAAGAGGTTTTTGCAGCAGCAGACAGCGCGATCGCCTCTGGGGTGAATATCATCATTTTGAGCGATCGGGGTGTCAATCCAGACAAAGCCCCGATTCCGGCGCTGCTGGCAGTTGCAGGCCTGCACCACCACTTGATTCGCAAGGGTACGCGCACGCGGGCGGGACTTGTTCTCGAATCCGGCGAACCGCGAGAAGTGCACCATTTTGCAACTTTAATCGGCTACGGTTGCGGTGCAATTAATCCGTATTTGGCCTTCGAGACGATCGCCGATTCGATCCGCGAAGGATTGCTGGTAAATGTCGAGTACAAAACAGCTTGCAAAAACTACGTCAAAGCTGCAACTAAAGGCGTGACGAAAGTGGCCTCGAAAATCGGGATTTCCACAATTCAAAGTTACCGCGGCGCGCAGATTTTTGAGGCGATCGGCTTAAACAAATCCGTAGTCGATAAATACTTTGCTTGGACGGCATCGCGGATTGAAGGTGTAGACCTCGAAGTCATCGCCCAAGAAGCAATTTTACGCCATACTCACGCATTCCCAGACCGTCCATCCAGCGGACATACTCTCGATGTCGGCGGCGAATATCAGTGGCGGAAAGAAGGCGAGGCGCATTTGTTTAGTCCGCAGACAATTCACGCGCTGCAACAGTCGGTGCGCGAGGGCAGTTACACGCTTTTCAAACAGTATTCTGGGCTGGTAAACGAACAAAACCAGCAGCATTTTACCTTGCGCGGTTTGTTGCAATTCAAGCAGCGGGAATCGATACCCATTGAGGAAGTTGAACCCGTAGAATCTATTCTCAAACGCTTTAAAACTGGGGCGATGAGTTACGGTTCGATTTCTCAAGAAGCCCACGAATCTCTGGCGATCGCGATGAACCGCATTGGTGGCAAATCGAACACCGGCGAGGGTGGGGAAGACTCGGAACGCTACACTTGGACGAACGATCGCGGCGACTCGAAAAACAGCGCGATCAAACAAGTTGCTTCCGGGCGTTTCGGCGTTACCAGCTTGTATTTGTCTCAAGCGCGGGAACTGCAAATCAAGATGGCGCAAGGCGCAAAACCCGGAGAAGGCGGACAGTTGCCGGGTAAAAAAGTATACCCGTGGATTGCCAAGGTACGCAACTCGACTCCGGGTGTGGGTTTGATTTCGCCTCCTCCTCACCACGACATTTATTCGATCGAAGATTTGGCCGAATTGATTCACGACTTGAAAAATTCCAACCGGGAAGCGCGGATTAGCGTGAAACTCGTGTCGGAAGTTGGAGTCGGGACGATCGCGGCCGGGGTTGCGAAAGCCCACGCCGATGTCGTGTTGATTTCCGGCTACGACGGCGGTACAGGCGCTTCGCCGCAAACTTCGATCAAACACGCGGGATTACCTTGGGAGTTGGGATTGGCCGAAACTCATCAAACGCTGGTTTTGAATAATTTGCGATCGCGCATTGTTGTCGAAACTGACGGTCAAATGAAAACCGGCCGCGATGTAGCAATTGCTGCCTTGCTTGGTGCGGAGGAATTCGGTTTTGCGACCGCGCCGCTGGTGACATTGGGCTGCATCATGATGCGCGTGTGCCACCAGAACACTTGCCCGGTGGGTGTTGCAACCCAAGACCCGCTACTGCGGAAAAACTTTACCGGCGACCCGGATCACACGGTAAACTTTATGACCTTCGTCGCGCAGGAAGTCCGGGAAATTATGGCGCAGTTGGGCTTCCGCACGCTGAATGAAATGGTTGGCCGCACTGATGTTTTGGAACCTCAGCAAGCTGTGGAACACTGGAAGGCTAAGGGTTTGGATTTCTCGAAAATCCTTTATCAGCCGGAGGTTGGGGCGGATGTCGGGCGCTACTGTCAGATGGCGCAGGATCACGGTTTGGAAAAGTCCCTGGATATGACTGTGTTGTTGGATTTGTGCAAAGGTGCGATCGAAAATGGCGAAAAAGTCCACGCCAAACTGCCGATTACCAATGTCAACCGCGTTGTCGGCACAATTCTCGGCAACGAAATCACCAAACGCAACTGGGAAGGTTTGCCGGATGACACGGTGCACCTGCACTTCCAAGGTAGCGCCGGACAAAGCTTTGGCGCATTCGTGCCCAAGGGAGTCACCCTGGAGCTCGAAGGCGAAGCTAACGACTATTTGGGCAAAGGGCTCAGCGGCGGCAAGATTATCTTGTATCCGTCGCCAGCTTCTACCTTTGTCGCGGAGGAAAACGTGATTGTCGGTAACGTGGTGCTTTACGGCGCAACTGCTGGTGAGGTTTTCATCCGAGGGATGGCGGGCGAACGTTTTGGGGTGCGTAACTCCGGCGTGAATGCAGTAGTTGAAGGTGTGGGCGATCACGGTTGCGAGTACATGACAGGCGGCAAAGTTGTGGTTTTGGGCGAAACCGGGCGCAATTTTGCAGCGGGTATGAGTGGCGGTGTTGCTTACATTTTGGATGAAGCGGGGGATTTTGCAACTCGCTGCAATATGTCGATGGTGGATTTGGAAAAACTGGAGGATGTTGAGGAAATTAGCGATTTGCGGCAGTTAATTCAGACTCATTTTGATTTGACTGGAAGTGCGAAAGCATCGCAGGTTTTGGCAAATTGGGACTCGATGGTGCCGGTGTTTGTGAAGGTGATGCCGAGGGATTACAAGCGGGTGTTGCAGGCTATTGAAAGGGCGATCGCATCGGGTTTAAGCGGTGATGATGCGCTGACGGCTGCGTTTGAAGAAAATGCTCGCGATGTGGCCCGGATTGGCGGCAGCTAGTATTAGTATGGGTGCGTTACGGCTACGGCCTAACGCACCCTACAAAACTATAATTAACTCAAGCATGGGTTTCTCGAAGCGGGCGCGAAGCAAATTCATACGGCTCAAGTCAAATAATCTCATATTCAAAATATCTTAGGCGCTGACCATGAGTGATTTTCAATCTTTAAATTATGACAACCAATTTCTTAATCTAGCTTCAGAAAGCGGAGCTGATTACACTCAATTACGCAATTTTTTAGCAGAGGGCAAGTTTAAAGAAGCTGATTGCGAAACTAAACAAATTATACTTTGGGTAGCGTGCTGTGAAAAATTAGGCTATTTAGGGCATTCAGATTGGGTAAACTTTCCTTGTACAGACCTCCAAACAATTAACCAACTTTGGGTAAAATACTCAAATGAGCGTTTCGGATTTTCAGTACAAAGGTCTATTTGGCAAGAAGCGGGCAAAGATTATGACAAATTCTGCGAATACGTTAAATGGGATTCATTTAATAGTAGAATGACCTATGAACTCCGCGCTCCCCTTGGTCATCTTCCCCATACTTTTGTATATTGGTTAGGACATAGAAGAGTCATCGTCCCTGGTGGAAATAGCTGGGGATTGGGATTGCATTGGTTAGATTCCAAACTATCTGCTTGTCATCTATAAAATAATTATCGTAAATACAGAAGTAGAGAAAATTGTGCAATGGATAAACTAATCGAGTATCCCAAAATAATCGAGTGTATTTTAACCGAGTATGTAGAATTGTGCCGCCATCCTCAACAAGACATCGAGACATTCTTGATTGTAGACGAACAAAACGGTCATTACATCTGGATGAATCTTGGCTGGCCAAAGGGCGATCGCATTACCGGTATCACTGTTTACGTTCGGATTCGCGATGGTAAATTCTGGATCGAAGAAGACTGGACAGAAGATGGGATTGCAACGGATTTGGTGCGTGCAGGAGTTCCCAAGGAAGATATTGTGTTGGCATTTCACGAGCCTGGAATGCGGCAATACACGGATTTTGCAGTAGCTTCTTAGCACTTCATGAAACTTTATTCTGATGTCATCTTGCTGTGCAACCTTCCAGAAGAAGGACTTTATGCTGGCGATATCGGTACAGTTGTAGAACAGCATCACGGTGAAGGACTAGAAACAGGTTATAGCGTTGAGTTTTTCGATCTGTTGGGAAACACTGTAGCGGTTGCGACACTACCTGGAAGTTATTTGCGATTTAATTGAGCGATCGCAACCGCTACACAACCGATCGCAATTGAACTCACCCTCGAATTGCTGTTGCCCCACCCGTTTGATATAATGTTGTTAATAGATACATGACATCAGATAATTCTACTCAGACAGTCACAATTTATAAAGCTCCCCAGCCAGGGTTAGCGCAAAAATTATTGCGAGATGGTTTTCAGCCAGCAGACTTTCCAAACAATCCACCCTACGAAAATGGCAAGTGCTACTTCGCAGCCCCCGATTCGAGAAGTCTGGCTGAAGAATATAACAATCATTACCAGCAAGGAATATTGGAGGTGATAATAGACAACCAAACCTACGAGATAACATTTAAGCCACTGGAAAAATTCTATCAGGGAGGCCCAAGTATTGAACTAGCAATCCCGCACAATCTTTTTCCCATTTTGAATCAGTTTCCTAGAATCCTAAAACAGCAATAGTTGACTATGAATCAAGAATTTTGGAACTCGATCGAGTCCAAGTATCCACTTGGAAAACTAATCTACGGCAAGATTGAATTTTATGCACCTTTTGGAGTGTTTGTCAATCTTGGTGATGCAGAAGTAAAAGGACTTATTCAAATTTCCGACTTTCTCGATACCGGATCGATGACAGCAGAAATGTATCCCGATATTGATTCGCCTGTTGGTGCTGTTGTCATTGGCTACACTAAAGACGATCGCAAACAAGTTTGGTTGAGCGTGAAACCCAGTGTTCTACAAAAATCCCTTGTCAAGTTAAAAATTCCTGTGGCAAGTCAGCTATAATACTCATTTATTTTAGTCTATAGCAATCCGATCTGAGTCTCACAACACAACGCCCTCTTGTCTTCCTAGACTTCTTGTATAGCAAGACTTTCAGATTTTCCATATCGAGAAAATCACTTAGGATTGCTATATAATAAGCCTATGCCCAAGCTAGACATCATCCACTACGCTGTCAAAAACGCACTGATCAAAGATGGCTGGACGATTACTGACGATCCCTATGTAATTCAGTATCGCAGAACAACGCTGTACGCCGATCTCGGTGCGGAACAACCCATTGCTGCTGAACGGCCGGGACAGAAACTTGTAGTTGAAGTGAAAAGCTTTATCGGTGCATCAAAAATACAAGATTTAAAAGAAGCTCTCGGTCAGTATGACATTTATCGTTACCTTTTAGAAGAAACAGCGCCCGATCGCAAACTTTACGTCGCAGTTAGTGCGATCGCATATAAAACCTTCTTCACTCAAGATGCGATTCAATTAATTGTAAACAGACACCAACTTCCGCTAATTGTCGTCAATACAGAAGTAGAGGAAATAGTACAATGGATAAACTAACCGAGTATCCCAAGCTAATCAAACGGATTTTAACCGAGTATGTAGAATTGTCTAATCGCCATCCTCAACCAGACCTCGAAACATTCTTAATTACCGACGAACAAAACGGTCATTACATCTGGATGAATCTTGGCTGGAAAAAGGGCGATCGCATTACCGGTATCACTGTTTACGTTCGGATTCGCGATGGTAAATTCTGGATCGAAGAAGACTGGACAGAAGATGGGATTGCAACGGATTTGGTGCGTGCAGGAGTTCCCAAGGAAGATATTGTGTTGGCATTTCACGAGCCTGGGATGCGGCAATACACCGATTTTGCAGTAGCTTCTTAGTAATTTATCAAACTTTGAATTGCTGTTGACCCACCCCTTTGATATAATGTTGTTACTAGATTGTAGAAGAGCAATCAAAAAAAAGGATAATTATGACCGTCGAACAAGCCATTTTGGAAAATGTGAAGGTATTATCGCCAGACCAGCAACAAGAAGTCTTAGCTTTCATCAAATTCTTGCAGTCCGATAAATGGGAAGATATCTATAAAGGACGCTTCAAAGAACTGCAACAAAAAATTCGTCAAAACACTGATATCGATCCCGATGATGACCCCACTGAAACTGTCATCGAAGGGATTCAGCAAGGCTTCCATGAGGCAATTACCGGACAAACTCTCCCCTTGTCTCAACTGTGGGATGGCATTGATGACAATCGATCCACAACCGAGCCAAATTGAACTCACCCCCCGATTTCAACGAAACTTGCGAACTTTAGGCAAACGCTATCGCAACATTCGCAACGACATTCAGCCTGTAATCGAACAACTTCAAGCGGGGGAACTTCCGGGCGATCGCATTCCGGGAATGGAGTACGAAATTTTCAAAGTCAGAATTAAGAACAGCGACATTCAAAAAGGCAAAAGCGCGGGCTACCGTGCTATTTATTACCTCAAAACTAGCGATTCGATCGTTTTGGTGACTATCTATTCTAAATCAGACCTATCAGATATCGCGGCCGAAACAGTTCGAGAAATTCTAGTCCAATACGAGCAACAATTTCCCGAATCAGAAGAATTATGAACTATCAACTTTATTCAAATGTCATCTTGCTGTGCAACCTTCCAGAAGAAGGACTTTATGCCGGCGATATCGGTACGGTTGTAGAACAGCATCACGTTGAAGGACTAGAAACAGGTTATAGCGTTGAGTTTTTCGATCTGTTGGGAAACACTGTAGCGGTTGCGACGCTTACCTGGAAGTTATTTGCGATCGCCCACAAGTGCAGACAGACCTACAGTTAGACTGGTTAATAGTTTTGCTGCGTAAGTAGAGGAAATAGTACAATCGCGATGATGACCCCAAGTCGAGGAAGGCGATCGTCTAAAAATAGTGGCGATCTACTCAAATTGTCGCAACTGAGAGTAAAATTGAATATCTACTTTCCATAGAGCAACGTCGCTTTGAGCCAGATTCAAATCTTAAACTTACAAAGCCTTAGCCAGGGACTCCCTGCGATTACACCTGCCTTTGGAGCCGCGATCGCAGAAGCAGGTGCGATTTGTCTAACCGATGAAGCTCACCAACCAGGAGTAACACTTAAAGTTGAGGGAGAATTTTCTGCCACATTCAAGTTAGATTGGCAGCCAGTCACCGAGCAAACCCGACGATGTTGGAATGACGAAGAATATACTACCGAGCAGGCTGCTTATGGAATCGCATTCCTGTTAATTTTGCAATTAACAAATCTCACAGTCATTGAACGCTCTCGCAAAGGAACTGGATTTGACTATTGGTTAGGAAGTCAAAATTCCGCTACCACACTGCCATTTGAGCGAATGGCTCGGCTAGAGGTTTCTGGAATTCGCAAAGGCAATCAAAGTCAAATCAATACTAGAGTCAAGCTGAAAACTGAACAAACCCGCGCCTCAGACGCACAAGGCTTGCCAGCGTATATCATTGTAGTAGAGTTCAGCCGACCGATTTCTATTATTAGTGCCAAGCAAAATCCTGAAGGAACCGTACTCCAATGAGCCAGATTCAATCGCTCCACAAACAAGCAATGGATTTAGCCGAAGCAGCGGCAGTCGCCCGCTTAAGAGGTGCGTTGGAGTTGGCTGCACAATTGACGCGCCAAGCCTTTGAACAAGAAACTCAGGCCGCAGCCTTAATCGCTAGCGCCCTTGATGCTGAACCCACTCGTTCTGTGCTTCACCGCAGCGCAGCATCTTTAGCGATTGAATGTGGCGAATTACGAATGGCAGAACGTCTAATTGCAACTGCGTTATCTGGCAATCCCCCGGCAGAGATTGCTGAAGAGCTCAAAGATTTATTCATCCAGATTAACTTGAGCCAATATCTGAAACGTCAAGGAATCCACATCGACATTAAGGAACTGCGAGGACTGGTAAATCAATAGCACTCGTCGAGGGACTAGAAACAGGTTATGGCCTTGAGTTCTTCGATCTGTTGGGAAACATTGTAGCAGTTGCCACGCTACCTGGAAGTTATTTGCGATCGCCCACAAGTGCAGACAGACCTACAGTTAGACTTGTTAACTGATATCATGTATAGAATTAGGGAAATCAACAAGCAAAATGATTCAATCCATACCGAAAATATCTATCAAACCTGGATACCGTCCCCAGTCAGATGATAAAACCCCTGAAGCTGATGCAATTGATTTTTACCTACTGCGGCAACTCACCAATTCCCAACGGTGGCAAATGGGGGCAAAATTAAATCGTTGGGCAAAAAATGTTAGCTTGCGCGGGATGAAAAAAGCTTGTCCCTCAACCTACAAAGAGCGATTTGCTCGATCGATATTAGGTAGCAAGTGGTTGCCAATTTTAACCCCCACCAGTGATCCCTCTATGTGGACGCAAGACCCCAGCGAAATTGCTAGACTGTTGCACCCAATTTTTGAAACATTAGGTATCTCTTATTATATTACAGGAGGGGTTGCCGCTTCTGTCTATGGCGACCCTAGAACAACACGCGATTTAGATTTAGTAATTGAATTGCTCCGGGACAATATTTTTCAATTAGTTGAAGCACTAGAAACGGCTGGTTTTTACTGCCCTCCGGGTTCGGTAAAAGATATTCAAGAGGGTAGAGGGATGGTGTTGAGCGTCACTCACATGACTTTAGTATTGAACGCTGATATTGTGCTGAATTCTAATACTGAATTCGATCGCTCAAAAATGGCAAGACGACGATTAGAAGCGCTTGACGAAGCTGGTGTAGA
Organism: Microcoleus sp. N3A4; assembly: GCF_036701805.1. Classification (NCBI taxonomy): domain Bacteria; kingdom Bacillati; phylum Cyanobacteriota; class Cyanophyceae; order Oscillatoriales; family Microcoleaceae; genus Microcoleus; species Microcoleus sp. N3A4. Next base: position 17,572 of record NZ_JAUBRJ010000077.1, on the reverse strand, counting down.
ACAATTTTGGGTTGCTTCTCCTGAAGATATTGTGTTGGCAAAACTGCTCTGGCGGCAACAGTCTAAGTCTCAAAAACAATGGAATGATGTTTTGGGAATTCTGAAAGTTCAATCTGAGAATTTGGATCGGGGTTACTTAACAGAGTGGGCCCAACAATTGGGGTTGATTGATGATTTGAACCTAGCTTTTACTGAATCAGGGATTTGAGGCGATCGCAATTCGCGCAGTGCGATGGAAAAAACGGTCGATCGATAGTAGAGGAAATAGTGCAATGGATAAACTAATCGAGTATCCCAAAGTAATAGAGCATATTTTGACCGAGTATGTAGAATTGTGCCGCCATCCTCAACCAGACATCGAGACATTCTTGATTGTAGACGAGCAAAACGGTCATTTATTCTCCTATTCTTCAATCTAAAATTTAAAATTTAAAATCGATAACCAGACATCGAAACATTCTTGATTGTAGACGAGCAAAACGGTCATTTATTCTCCTATTCTTCAATCTAAAATTTAAAATCTAAAATCTAAAATCGATTGACTGTTTACGTTCGGATTCGCGATCGCAAATTCTGGATTGAGGAAGACTGGACAGAAGATGGGATTGCAACGGATTTGGTGCGTGCAGGGGTTCCCAAGGAAGATATTGTGTTGGCATTTCACGAGCCGGGAATGCGGCAATACACCGATTTTCGAGTAGCTTTTTAGCACTCATTTAAATTCACTCCAGCGACCCAAACTTGAGCGGTAAACCATCCTGAAATACCAGCAATTCTCCCGGGTGAATTTGCGTCCAAACTTCGTTATCAGTCAGCGGAAAAGTGGCAATAACAGCCACGCGATCGTCCTCCTTTGTCAGTTCCCGGAAATCGACTGTCACATCTTCGTCGATCGAGTGAGCGCTAGCAAAAGGTGCTTGTCGCACAATATAATGCAGGTTTGTAGAACAATGCACAAACAAATGTTCTCCATCGGAAAGTAAATAATTAAAAATTCCGTACTCTGCCAAAGTTTTAGTAATTTTATTCAAAACCGCGTAAATTTCCGTCAAATCAGGCTTATTTTGAGGAAAACTTTCTCGCAACCTTTCTAATATCAAACAAAAAGCTTTTTCGCTGTCTGTCTTGCCGACAGGTTGGTAAAATCCGGCACTTTCTGGATGAAAATTTTCCAGATTTCCGTTGTGAGCAAACACCCAATAGCGCCCCCAAAGTTCCCGAATAAAAGGGTGGCAGTTTTCCAGAGCAATTTCGCCTTGGGTAGCTTTGCGGATGTGAGCAATGACGTTAGTTGAATGAATGGGATAGCGACGCACTACTTCAGCAACCGGAGAAGCAATCGCAGGTTTAGAGTCTATAAAAAGGCGGCATCCCAAACCTTCAAAGAAAGCAATTCCCCAACCGTCTTGATGAACGTCTGTTCTGCCACCTCTTGCAGAAAAACCCTCAAAAGAAAAGCAAATATCTGTCGGAACATTGCAGTTCATTCCCAGTAATTGGCACATAGCTTTTAAGTCTCGGGAGTTTGAATGGATGTCGCAGCTATTGGCTGCTACAGATTGGCAATGATAGTATTATAGTATTAACGGGTTTAAGGAATGAGAATTAAATAACTTACACAAGGAAAGTGGGGTGGGCGTCCCGCCCGCCCTTTTTGGACGGGCGGGACGCCCATCCCACCATAACAATTAAAATTGTAAGTTATTTAATTCGCGAGCCTAAATAAGTTAAATATACTTAATATTTTTGTTTTGTCAACCGTAATGATACAGAACTTAAAAAAGTTGCCGCTTGCTAAAAACATCGCTTGCGTTTCCCTCCTAACGATGTTAACCGATAACTCGCTCCGCACTGTTTACCGTGCAGACAGCGAGTATAAAATGTTAGCCGATATCGGGAAGGAATTGATAGCGCTTTGATGATTTTGCAGCACCGTTTGAAGGCCCATAATAACCAGCAGGCAATTCAAATCATCAAAAATTATGGATAGATTAGTTTCCTTAAATGCTCTTGGAACTGAATCAGGTGTTTATGAATCGTACTGGAAAAGGCGCTTGATGCTTTATAAAAAGCTAAGCACTGGTGTATTTTGGCATCGATGGCATCCGCACCCAACATCATTACTATTACTACACTATTACTACTTAGTTATATGAGCGAGAGCGAGATATTTGGATTAAAACCAAAGACAATGAGACAGGAATGTCTGAAGAAATAATATCGCAGATTTTTGACTTTTCATTCACTACAAAATCTGTTGGGAAAGGAACGGGAACCGGATTGTCAATCAGCAGTCACATAGTTGAAGAAACCCAGGGCGGAAGTTTGACTGGTTCGTCAGTTTTGGGAGAAGAAACGAAATTTACGATCGCCCTTCATCTAGAATAGTGCGTGAAGGGTAGCTATCCCGTAGTAAATCGCCTTTTTTCTCACTTTTTTGGACAAATCTTAACAAAGTATAATAAAATGAAAAATCACAAGTGCGATCGACAAATTTGGAAAATCCTTAGCAGCTTGATAGTAGGATTCGGATTGCAGGCATTATTCAGCATTTCAGCCTTAGCAGAAACGACAGATCCTGAAACAACAGCAAATAGTGCAAATTCCGAAGATCCCGTTAATGAATGGTATCAATTACCCGCACCGACAAATAATCTACCGGATAATTTCGATCGTAATCCCGATCGACAATCAGTCGGAAATTCTCACAATGTAGATGAAACTTCACCGATCGACCCCACATCGGAGCCGCCCCTACCTATAGCGAGTGAGATAGAAACTCACATATCCGAAGTCAGCGAAACGCAGCCCGCAGAAATACCTCCGTTAATTGAAGAAAATAAATTAGCAAATCCCCCATTAATTTACCCTACTGAAAACTCAATAGAACAAGTTACATCTGTTTCCCAACTCAGCGACGTACAGCCCACAGACTGGGCATTTCAAGCACTGCAATCCTTAGTAGAAAGATACGGCTGCATAGCTGGATACCCCGACGGAACCTATCGCGGAAACCGCGCCCTCACCCGCTATGAATTTGCAGCCGGAGTCAATGCTTGTTTAGATAAAATACGCGAGTCGATCGCCAAACAAACCCAAAACCAAGTCAACCGAAATGACTTGATAAAAGTGCAAAAATTGCAAGAAGAATTTGCAGCAGAAATTGCCACACTGCGAGGTCGAACCGACCTCCTAGAAGCGCGAGCTACCGAACTAGAAGCAAATCAATTTTCAACAACAACTAAGCTATCGGGATTCACCATTTTGGGAATACAAGGGCGCACACCCAACCGTGCAGACCGCGCTCCCAGAGACGGCAAAAGAGATACCAAAGACCCCGGTACCAATGTCAACATTATCAACCTAAATCAATTCTACTTAACCACTCAATTTAGTCCTCGCAGTAACTTATTAATCGGTTTTTACAACCAGAACGGAGGCACTTCACCACAATTAACCGAAGACGTAAACCTTGCTTATAATTTAGCCGAAACTTCTGGATTAACAGTCAGCGACCTCAACTACCGCTTTCTGGTCGGCGACAAATTGGCAGTGTTTGCAGGGACAGCAGGAGTTAACATGGTTACTGGTTTTCGAGGGCCGAATCTGGTCGAAAGTGCAGCTTCCGGCCCCCTTTCTGCCTTCGCCCAAAGAAACCCTATTTTGAACACTGGTTTGGGTTTAGGCGGCATCGGCATTGACTGGCAATTTGCGAATCGAGCCAGTTTGCAAGCAGTTTATTCTACTAACATTCCCGGATTTTTTGTAAGTTCTAACGGGTCTAAAGGACACAATACATTGGGTCTACAACTAACTCTGACACCAGCCGATCCTGTTGATGTTACTGTCTATTATGTTAACGATTATTCGCCGAACGGTAATCTGATTAATTTGGCTGGCGATGGCCAATTAACTGCTATCAATCCTAGCACAAATAAGTCCGAACCTCTGCAAACAAATGCAGTGGGAGCAAGTTTAAATTGGCGCGTTTCATCGCGAGTTGCTCTGGGAGGTTGGGCTGGTTATACTAATTCTCGCATTCCGGGTAAATCTGGTACAGTAGCAACTACAAATTATATGGTTTTTGTAAATTTTCCCGATTTGTTTAAATCAGGAAATTTAGGAGGAATTTATATCGGGCAACCGCCTAAAATTGTCAGCAGCAATTTACCTACAGGCAATAACGTTCCTGATTTTTTAGATACGGGTTTAGGGCGATCGGGCGGGCAACCCGGAACGACTACTCATGTAGAGGTATTCTACCGCTGGCAGGTGAATGATAATATCAGCGTCACCCCTGGATTGATCTTGATTTTTCAACCCGGTCACACTCCCGATAGCGACCCGATCTCAGTTGGTGTATTGAGAACTTCATTTTCTTTTTAAGAGTGTAATGCTGTGGGGGGTTTTACTAGATCGATCGCGAATTCCCAACAATTTTGGTGAACTAGGCCTGGAGGAACGGCCTACAAGAAAATTTAATTTTGTGGAACAGGCATCCTGCTTGTTAAGCGAGAAAGATGTTCTTCCCTCAGCAGACAGCGATCAAAACCCCAGCGGGATTTCCTAAGATTTTTTTTCAGTAAAAACCCGCTATCTTTACTGCAACTTTACATTTAGTAGTAATTTTCCCGTTTTTATCTTTTGTTCTTACATACAAATACCTAATTATTAAGTTTAAAAAAATACGCAAAAACACGCTTGAAACATAAGTTTTCCTAACTTAATCTATTATCAGGAGCATTACTAATAGTTCTTTAAGTTTAGGTTGAGATAAATATGATTAAATCAACGGGCTATCTGGGGTTCCTGGGCTTTGCTGTAATTTCTGCTATGACTGCCGCCTATCCGTGTCAGGCACAAACGACTGTCAAATCCCGGATCGATGTAACTGAAACACAGGATATCACAAGTACCGAGTCACCAAATGTTGCTAACACTTCTGCGAGCGATCTCGGGAAAAATCCTAATATTTCTAAATCTTTTACCGTCTCAGAATTGAATAGCACACCTCCTAACTCTCGTCCTCCTATAACAACTCCTCAAAATCAATCTGCACGCACAAATCCTTTAGGATGTCGATTTTTCAATACTCCTTCAATGCAGCAATAAATGTTTCTGCATCTCTTGATAAATAGAAGATCGTGGCTGAATAGAGGGCGATCGCTTCCTAGCATCAACCTCTATTTTTTTGTGTTGTGCGATCGTACTTCCGAAGAACATTAGAACCCGTAAAAAAGATGGATGAAATAAAGTGTGGTTTAAATATTATTGGGGAAAATCCGAAAGTTGTTTGATATCTCTCAAAACAATTTGAGGCTTCCCTTTGTACTGTTCTACCTTCCCGCTAATATAAACGTAGCCGCGCCCTTGACCAGCATAACGCTTGTCAATCAGCCGCTTTAAAGGTGCCATCGTCTCAGTTTCAGCATCCGGTATCCACAAATCTAATTTATGATAAACCGAACCAGCATAAATCAGAGCGCTCCCGGCGATCCATTTATTAATTCCCGCTTGCAAATCGCAGAAAATAGTAATAGATTTAGCTCTCTCAGAAGCCGCTAAGATTTTCGGGTAGTGCAATCTCAAAGAAAGCACTCCTGTCGTTGCTTCTGCCAACCGAAACTCTTCAACAATTGAGCCTCGCATCGACCACCAAGGCAGTAAATTAGCATAGTTGCGAGAGGGAACTTTGGCATTGGTAATCGGATTCCAAATCATCAGATTGTAAGCTTTTGCCGCCGATTCTGCCTCAGTCATTTGTCGGTGATACAATCTGGAGCGCCCGTATTTTACAAAGTAGGGACTCCAACCTTCTGCAATCAGTTTTAGATTGTAATTTTCTCCATCTTTATGCACGTAACAAAGGAGACGCCCGTAGTTGTCGCGGTGTTTTTGTAGAGCAACTTCAACCGAATCGTCTGTATCAAATTCTAGGTCAATTTGAGCAAGTTTACCATCTGCTGTCGCGAAGTATTTTTTAGCCATTTCCGAAGCTGCTTTGCCCGCTGCAGTTACAGGTTTGGAGCCTCCCGAATGACTTTCTTCTGTATCGACGCAAATCAGTCGCAGAGACTCGGTTTGGCCGTTGAGAGAAATTTTGATGCTGTCGCCATCAACTACTTTAGTTACTTGCAGGTTCGGAATTGTGGTTGCCATATTTTGAACCCTGTTGCACTTGAGATTTCATGCAGGTATCGGTTAAATATACACGAGTCCGCTATTAATAGCAACTGTAATTTTTGTTGTTTGTATTAATATTTGTCAACTGTGGCGTATTTTATCAAGTCGGGGAAAAAATCCCGAAAATCAGATTCTAAGCGCTGATAGTTAGCTGTCAAATCTTCTATGCCGCTTGCCAAGTTATTTGTCCGCTTGATTCGGGCAGACATTCTTGTAAGAGTGATGCCGATTTCGGCAATTTCCTGATAAGATGAAAGTAAGTCGCTGGCAATTATTGTTGGCAGCACCCGCTGGAGAGATTCAGGCAATATATCGCGATTGTCTTGCAGGACTTTATAGACATGGCGAGAAAAATCGGGAAGCGGAATTTCTGAATATTCCAGCCAATTTTTAGCTAAGAAATGGTCGTAAAACACGTCAATCAAAACTCCAGCAAACCTGCGTCTATCGGCGCAAACAAGGCTTTTACTCGATCGCACTATTGCATGAGAGTCCGTGTAGCTATCTACTTTGCGGTGCAAATCGATGCCCTTTCTAATTTCCTCGGGATAAAGGTTGACAGCCGAACCTTTGACAAAATCTCCTAAGAGGTTGCCAATCAGGGATTCTGGCGTGCCTTCTGATAAGAATAGATGAGCCAAATAATTCATTAACTACACAACTGCATAACCTGTATGAGGTCTGACATCGGCGGGATGAAAACCTAAAACAATGGAATCCGTGGAAATTCCAGCAGCTACAAGTTCTTTCGTCACGCCGTATTCTGTCTCATCTCGCTGTACCCAAATCTTATCATCAATAATATCTATATGAACCAAACAGCCGTGAATTCGTTTGGCTTTATCCCAGCCTAAAGTAACTAGCAGGTAACAATCAGATTTTTCATCAAACACGGCTTTACAAATTATATCACCATGAGAGTAAGGAATTTTTGTGTAAGGTTCGAGAACGGTTTTAATGGTGGTTCTAAAGTTAGCTAAAGTATCCATTTTACGATCGCCTCTTGATTTGGGTCGAATACAATCAGCTTGAGCTTTTCATCTTCAATCATTAATTGACCGATCGGTTCTTCAAATAGAGATTCATAAGTAATATCGCGAACAGCCAGATAAAGCGTATGTTCTGGATAAGTTCTCTGAAGCACAGATCGATAAATAGTAAATTGTCCGATCGCCTCTCTCAAGTCCTGCATTTCTGAATCGCTGACAAAGCTTTTGACTTCCACAGCAATTTTTTGTTCTCCTCGTTCTGCTGCCAGCACCTGTTTTGCTCCCAGATCCACATACATATCTTTTTTTCCCCATTTCAGATGGAGAGGATCGTGAGTAATTATCCACCCATCATTGAGGAGAGATTTTTTGACTGTATTGTGATACAGGTCTAGAGCGGGCATAGAACAACACGAGTAATATTAGACTTCATGGCTATATAATAGCAAATTATGATGCAATTATCTTAAACCGCAACTACAAGGAGAAAGAGTAATGGCTGTTCTGGAATGTGTAAAACCGGGTGCTAAACTCGGTCAAATTATTCTCGCCGTCGATCTGACAGTTGCCGGTGCTGTCGATCGCATTCTGGCAAAAATTCAAGACTTGGGATATGACCCAGAAATTCATCATGTCAACTATCCGTCAGGAGTTCATGTCTTGGCAATTCTCAAAGACGAACAGCACAAGCAAGCAGTTGATGATGACTACTTGCTGGAGGATTGGCTACAGGTAAGGTCTGAAATTAACGCCGATGCCCTTCATCTGTGGCGCGGTAAATAAACGACTCAACAATTATCTAAAACCGTAGATGAACGCCGATAAAATTACATCAGCGTTCATCCGCGTTAATCTGCCAACATCTGCGGTTAAAAAATACCCCTACGAACCGCCGCGCAACTTATCCAAAACCGTCCGGTCTTCCAAGGTCGAAGTATCCCCAGAAACCTCTTGTCCCGCCGCCAAAGAACGCAGCAATCGGCGCATAATCTTCCCGCTTCGAGTCTTCGGCAAAGCATCGGTAAATCGAATTTCTCCCGGACGGGCGATCGCCCCAATCTCCTTAACAACGTGCTGCTTCAATTCCTTAGCCAATTCTTCGCTAGGTTGCTGCGAGTTGTCCAGCGTGACAAAGGCGACAATTTCCTCTCCTTTAATCTCGTCGGGTTTGCCAACAACAGCAGCTTCCGCCACCGCTGGATGCGATACCAAAGCTGACTCAACTTCCATCGTGCCGAGTCGGTGTCCGGCCACATTAATCACGTCGTCAACGCGGCCCATTACCCAGAAATAGCCGTCTTTGTCCTTGTGCGCGCCGTCTCCTGCAAAGTACACAAATTCGCCATCTTTCGGTTGCAAATATTCCCAATAAGTGCGGCGGAAGCGATCGGCATCGTTGTAAAGCGTCCGCATCATTCCCGGCCAAGGATGTTTCACAACTAAATAGCCGCCACTTTCATTAGTTACCGGTTCGCCATCTTGGTCAACGACATCGGCAATAATTCCGGGGAACGGTAGGGTTGCAGAACCGGGTTTTGTAGGAATTGCACCGGGCAAAGCGGTAATCATAATTCCGCCAGTTTCCGTTTGCCACCAAGTATCGACGATCGGGCAATTCGAGTTGCCAATTACGCGCTGATACCACATCCAAGCTTCAGGATTAATCGGTTCGCCGACAGTTCCTAACAATCGTAAAGATGACAAATCTCTGGCATTTGGCAATTGTTCGCCCATTTTCATAAAGGTGCGAATTGCGGTGGGTGCAGTATAGAAAACTGTGACGCCGTATTTTTCAATTACATCCCAAAAACAGCCGGGATTTGAAGGGCGAGGAGCACCTTCATACATTAAAGTTGTCGCACCGTTGGACAGCGGCCCGTAGACTATGTAACTGTGTCCGGTAATCCAGCCGACATCAGCGGTACACCAGTAAACATCGGTATCTTGGAGGTCGAATATCCACTTGGTTGTCATGTGGGTATAAAGGTTATAACCGCCAGTTGTATGGACGACACCTTTGGGTTTTCCGGTACTTCCAGAAGTGTAAAGAATGAATAGCATATCTTCGCTATCCATCGGTTCCGCCGGACAATTTGCCGAGGCAGTTTTTTGCAATTCATGCCACCAAACATCGCGGCCGGGTTCCATCTCAATTTGCTGTTTGGTGCGCTGAACTACGAGAACGTTGGTAACGCTGGGTACAACATTATTTGCTAATGCTTTGTCTACTTGTGCTTTGAGGCCGACGGCGGTATCTTTGCGGAAGCCGCCGTCAGCGGTGATGACGAGTTTTGCTTGGCCGTCGTTGAGTCGATCGCGCAAAGCTTCTGCACTAAAACCGCCAAAAACAACGCTGTGTACGGCACCGATTCTGGCGCAGGCTAGCATGGCGATCGCAGCTTCGGGAATCATCGGCATATAAATGCCGACGCGATCGCCCTTTTGGACTCCCAATTCTTTGATAACATTCGCCATTTGGCAGACTTCGCGGTGGAGTTGCGCGTAGGTGAGGGTGCGGGAGTCTCCGGGTTCGCCTTCCCAAATCAGGGCGGCTTTATTTTTGCGCCAGGTGGTTAAGTGTCTGTCCAGACAATTGTAAGAAATGTTAATTTTGCCGTTTACAAACCATTTAGCAAAAGGTGGCTGCCAGTCGAGAACGTTATCCCATTTTTGGAACCAGTGCAATTCTTGTTCCGCGAGTTGTGCCCAGAATGCTTGGGGGTCTGAAGAAGCTTTGTCGTAGAGGGCTTGATACTCTTCTAGGCTTTTGATGTGAGCTTTTTGAGAGAATTCAGCGGGCGGCTGAAATAGGCGTTTTTCATGAAGAATTGATTCGATGGTATCTTGTGACATTGCTTTTAACTTTAACTTCGGTTAGTCTTTTTAACTATTGTTTGCATAAGTTGGGGCAAAAGTATGTTTATTTTCCTTAAGACTTTGGGAAATTTTGTATGTGTTGGGGATATCTTAGAAATTATGGTAGCGGTAGTCAATTCTATGGGTGCATCTCAATGAAAGCAAATCCCTGAAAAAAGGGCTAAAATGAAAAAGCTAGTAAAACTGTCAAAAAAGGATGAGGTAAAGAAAATGACACCCGAAGATCGACAGCAGCTAAAAGCATACTTAAAAAAAGCAGCAGAAATTCTTTACAGAAATACAGATTCAACCGAACTGTCAAAAGCATGAAAGTATCGAAAAAACCCTCGTCAAAAAATATTATCAGAAGTGGACCAGAACTAAGTACCTTTTTTTTCAACAGTATCAGGAATTAAAACGGGAAGAACCCGAACCGTAAAATCATTAGTCTGGTTGCTGAATATTAGGGAGCATCCCAATTTGGTAAAAAGCCGTTTTTTAGGAGCGCTCACGTCGTCTCGCTCGCGATCTAGCCGTTCGCTATGGACGCTCGCACGCTATATCATCGAAATATATTATTCTGATGCAACCTTCCACGATCTGAAAGCAAAAATGGGATGCTCCCGAATATTACAGACAATCAGGCGGAATATTTCGGGTTAAAACCTGATAGTCAACTCAGTCCAATGAGGTCAAAGTGTACTCCGATCGTCAGTGCCAACGAGTCTTATCAAAAAGGAGAAAAATATCGAGAAACATTCACAGGAATCCGAGTAGCTCATATAGCAATCCTCGCATCAGTCGCCAAATCGAGCGAGACCAGAATCTTTGCAGTGCGAGCCAGAAAGCTCGCGTATAATGCAAGCAAATCCTGCAAGGATTGCTATAGTACATTACACAGATTAGTAAAGAGCCAAGAATTTGAATTACCTACATCTAAACAAGGAGTCCAACAAATTACATTAGATGGAGGCTTTCGTCAGGCTGCCCAACGAAAAGAAGGGTGAGTCCTGTTATTGGAAAGATGATAAATTCCTGTGTTTAGATAATGTTTATTGCGGAGCCTTTTTTCAAAACAATCAAGCTCTAATTGATGGGAGTAATAGCCAAAAACTGCTACATCCTATATAAGCGGTTCTCAGAAAGATGAGGTACGTAGTTGGGCTTCAGCCCTCAAGCGTCTGGGTGGTTATGTAAGCTGTCAGTCATACCTCATCTTTTTGAGAAAGGCTATAAGCTGTTGAACATTTAAAACAGATTGTATGGTGCGGAGCGTCCGAAGTGTTTCCCGTTTAAGCGGAGCGTGTTCGCGTCAGACGCACCCGGAAGACCCTAGTTAGTGGTTTAAATGCACAACAGCTTATAGCAATCCTCGCATCAGTCGCAAAATCGAGCGAGACCAGAATCCTTGCAGTGCGAGCCAGAAAGCTCGCGTATAATGCAAGCAAATCATTTAGGATTGCTATATTGTAATTGAGATGGTCATCCCGGGATTTGTCACCAATTTCAAGAAATTGGAGTGACTGAACAAAAACAAGAAATTTTAGATTGGTATCATCTCAAAGAAAATCTTTATAAAGCAGGGGGCGAGCGTGAAACGATTAAAGCAAGCAGAAAGTCTGTTATGGTGCGGTCAAGTTAATCAAGCGCTCAATTTATTTAAAGACCTGGAAAAACAAGCATTTCAAACATTCAGCAATTATTTATCAACCTATCGCAGCCGCATAGTTAACTACCGATACTATAAAGAAGAATCCCTAAGTTCTCTCGGTTCTGGAACAGTTAAATCAACGATTAAACTCATTGGACGCTTGGGTGAAACAATCGGGAGTGCAGTGGAATGTGGAGAGTGTTTTCTCTATCCTTTCTCTGCGCTGTGCTTATCTTAACGGTCAACTTTCCGCTTGATGTGCCAAACTGAGATACACCCACTCCTACCCCCCGCCTTCTACCTCCTGCCTTTTATCAAATCACTCACTAATTAGAAACTAGAGTCATGAATAAATTCGACAGCAACACCCACGTAAACGTTCAAATTCCCAACTATCAAATCACCCAAACACTTTATGCGGGGAGTCGAACATTAGTTTACCGGGCGATTCGGATTGATGACGGATTACCTGTAATTATCAAGCTGATGAAACGGCAATATCCCACTTTTAGCGAACTGGTGCAGTTTCGCAATCAGTATAACATTGCCAAAAATTTAAATATTCCCGGCATTATCAAACCCTACAGTTTGGAACCTTATCATAACGGATATGCCCTGGTAATGGAAGATTTTGGCGGCATTTCCTTAGAACAATTTACCCAGAAAAAACCACTGACAATAGAGCAGTTTCTCCATATTGCTTTGTCACTGACAGATATCCTCCATTCCATACATCAACAGCGCGTCATTCACAAAGATATTAAACCTGTCAATATCCTCATTCATCCCGACACAAAGCAAGTTAAATTAATTGACTTTTCCATCTCGACTCTACTACCGAGAGAAACCCAACAAATTCAGAGCATTAATGCCTTAGAAGGAACTCTAGCATACCTATCGCCAGAGCAAACTGGACGGATGAATCGAGGCATAGATTATCGCAGTGACTATTATTCATTAGGTATCACCTGGTATGAATTACTCACTGGAAAACTGCCGTTTCAGTCTGACGATCCGATGGAGTTAGTGCATTGCCATATTGCGAAACAACCAGATAAATTCAAAAGTGAAAAAATTCCCCAGGTGCTTGCGGATATGGTGATGAAGCTGATGGCAAAGAATGCCGAAGATCGCTATCAGAGTACCTTGGGAATCAAACATGATTTAGCAAAATGTTTAGTTCAATTGCATGAAACAGGAAAAATTGAAGATTTTCCAATCGCACAGAGAGATTTAAGCGATCGCTTCCTCATTCCCGACAAACTCTATGGACGAGAAACAGAAGTAAAAACGCTCATACAAGCCTTTGAAAGAGTCAGCGAAGGTGCAACAGAAATGATGCTCGTTGCGGGTTTTTCAGGAATTGGAAAAACCGCAGTAGTCAACGAAGTTCATAAACCCATTGTGCGGCAACGGGGTTATTTTATCAAAGGGAAATATGACCAATTTCAGCGCAACATTCCCTTCAGCGCCTTTGTGCAAGCATTCCGAGATTTAATGGGGCAATTGCTATCCGAATCAGATTGGCAATTAGAAACATGGAAAAGCCAGATATTAACCGCAGTAGGAGACAACGGACAAGTCTTAATTGACGTAATTCCTGAGTTAGAAAATATTATCGGTAAACAGCCAGCCGCCCTTGAATTATCAGGAACAGCCGCCCAAAATCGCTTTAATCTCCTGTTTCAAAAATTTGTGCAAGTCTTTACCAGTAAAGAACATCCGTTAGTCATGTTTTTAGATGACTTGCAATGGGCAGATTCCGCATCACTGAACTTGCTTAAATTATTGATGCAAGATGCGGGGTATCTATTAATATTAGGTGCGTATCGAGATAATGAAGTCTCCCCCGTACATCCATTCATTTTAACAGTGGATGAAATTGTCAAAACTGGGGCAACGGTGAATACAATTACTTTACCACCGTTAAGGGAACCCGATCTGAATCAGTTAGTGGCAGATACACTGAATTGTGAATCATCCCTAGCCCAGCTTTTAACAAAATTGGTCTATCAAAAAACTCAAGGTAATCCTTTTTTTGCGACCCAGTTTCTCAAAGCATTACATGATGACAAGTTAATTAGCTTTGATTGCGAGATTCAATATTGGCAATGCGATATTGCCCAAGTGAAGGCCTTAGCAATTACTGATGATGTCGTTGAATTCATGGCATTGCAATTACAGAAATTGCCCAGAGAAACTCAGGATAGTCTCAAACTAGCGGCTTGTATAGGGGCGCAGTTTGATTTGAATACCTTAGCAATTGTCAGTGAGAAATCACCAGACAGTACCGCAACAGCTTTATGGAAAGCCTTGCAGGAAAGTTTGGTAATTCCTACTACCGAAATCTATAAGTTCTTTACCCAATCTGATAGTGAGGAAGTTTTCAATGCTTCCGCTAATCCGACTTATCGATTTTTACACGATCGCGTCCAACAAGCGGCTTATTCATTGATTCCTGACGAGCAAAAACAGCAGACCCATTACCATATTGGGCAACTACTCCAACAAAACTTATCAGAGATAGAAAAAGAGGAAAAGCTGTTTGATATTGTCGGGCATTTGAATTTAGGAATTGAGTTCATGACTCGAGCAGAGGAACGGGAAGCCTTAGCCAGATTGAACTTAGCAGCCGGACAGAAAGGCAGAAATTCTACAGCCTATGCAGGCGCCAGAATTTTTGTGAAAACAGGGCTGGAGTTACTCACAGAAAACTGTTGGCAAACTCAGTATGAATTAACCCTGAATCTTTATGTGGCTGCGGCTGAAATGGCTTACTTAAATGCCGATTTTAATGGCATGGAAGAAATGGCAGCCCAGGTTTTGCGATCGGCCAAAACAATACTAGATAAAGTCAAGATATTTGAGATTCAAATCAACGCACTGACAACTCAGAGTCAGATGTTAGAAGCGATCGCGATCGGCACCAATGCCCTAGCACAATTGGGGATTGAACTCCCCTATGAAACTGACGAAGCCTTGACACGCATTGCATTACAAAATCTTGCCAACCAACTGGAGGGCAAACAGATTGAGGAACTGGTTAACCTTCCCGTGATGAGCGATCCTCGGACAATCGCGGCGATGCAATTGTTAGGCATCTTGTTTCCGGCTATTTTTATGGCAAATCCTGCTTTGCAGCCTGTGCTTTGTGCCACAATGGTCAGTCTATCACTTCAATTTGGCAATGCACCAGCATCAACAATCGGGTATGTGGGCTATGGCATTGTGCTGTCAGGTTTTTTCGGAGAAGTAGAAAAAGGTTATCGCTTTGGGCGAGTAGCACTTAGCTTACTCAATCAGTTGAATTGGCCAGAATTTAAATGTATCACTTTACTGTGGTTTGGCTGTTTTATTCAGCATCGTCAAGAACCACTGAGGGCAGCAATCCCAACGGCGAAACAAGGCTATTTAGTCGGAATGGAAACAGGTGATTTTCTCAATGCTGGCTACTGCGTCAGTAGTTATTCATATAATAATTTTTGTTCGGGAGTAGAGCTTGATGATTGGCGCGCAGAAATAGAAAATTACTGTGTTGTCTTAACGACTGTGAAGCAATATTCTCCTCTGTTTTACGTGAAGATGACACAACAGACGGTGCAGAACTTGAGGGAAATTGTCAATCAACCGGATTTGTTAATCGGTCAGGCTTATGATGAAACCGTGATGTTTCCTCAGCATAATCAGAATAGTGAGCTTACTGCACTCGCTATTGCCTATAACTACAAACTAATGCTTGCCTATCTCTTTGGCAACTACACCAACGCTCTAGACTACATTTCCCAAGCAAGCCTCTATTTGAGGGTAGCGGCAGCAATGATTCATACTCCGGTTTTCCATTTCTATGCCGGGTTAACCTACTTGGCACTCTGCTCTACGCAGTCAGAAATTGAGCAAGCGAACACTCTCGCTTTGGCAGAAACCCATCAAACCACTCTGGCTCAATGGGCACACCAGGCCCCGATGAATCACCAACATAAAGTTGACTTAGTAGAAGCAGAAAAATGCCGGGTTTTAGGCAAGAATTATGAAGCTGGAGATTGGTACGATCGCGCCATTTCAGAAGCCAAAGAAAATGGTTATATCCAAGAAGAAGGTTTAGCCAACGAACTAGCTGCCAAATTCTACTTAGATTGGGGGAAAGAAAAAGTTGCACAATCTTACATGATTGAGGCCTATTACTGTTATTCCCGTTGGGATGCCAAGGCTAAAGTAGCTTATTTAGAACACCGCTATCCACAACTACTGAAAGCTATTCTCCAACCTGCTAACTTTGTCATCACATCTGGGGCAACCATCAACCCGATCTGGATGAAAAGCCTAACTAGCCTCAGTAGTAACGAGAATTTATGGTTGGATTTTCCAGCAGTAATGATGGCGGCACAAGCCATTTCACAAGAAATTGAATTAGAGAAACTGTTAGGCACTTTGATGCAGATTATGCTTGCGAATGGGGGAGCACAAATCGGTTGTTTAGTGCTTCGCCAAGACCGACAATGGTTAGTCGTCGCTCAAGCCGCACAAAAGCAGACAAAAATATTAGAAATTCCTCTGGAACAATATCAGGAAATTCCTCAGAGTTTGATTTATGCGGTGGCACGAACTCAAGCGACGGCTGTTTTTGACAATTTAAGTACAGCCGACCAATTGGCAGGCGATCGCTATATTATCGCTCATCAACCTAAATCAGTTTTATGTACTCCAATTATTCGGCAAGGAAAACTCGTCGGTATTGTCTACTTAGAAAATAACTTAACAGTGGGAGCATTTACTAATGAGCGAGTAGAAATTCTCCAGATGCTCGCAGCTCAAGCAGCGATCTCTATTGATAATGCTCGTTTATATAAACAAATAGAGAACTATTCCCAAAGCTTAGAAGCAGAAGTAGCGCAAAAAACGGAAGATTTAAGCCAAAAAGCTTTTGATTTAGAGCAAGCATTTAAAAACTTACAACAAACCCAAGCACAATTAATTCAGAGCGAAAAAATGTCATCTCTCGGTCAACTCGTAGCTGGGATTGCTCACGAAATCAACAATCCAGTAACATTTATTAGTAGTAATCTTGCACATACAGAGCATTATGTCAAAGATTTGCTTATTTTACTTGATATTTATCAACAAGAGTATCCCGATCCCAGTGGAGTAATTCAAGCGAAAATAGAAGAAATGGAGTTAGAATTTATCTGGGAAGATTTAATGAAAATTCTGGAATCTATGAAAGCAGGGAGCGATCGCATTAGCCAAATTATCCTGAGTTTGCGTAACTTTTCCCGCTTAGATGAAGCCGACATGAAAGCAGTAGATTTACATACCGGAATTGAAAGCACTTTGCTAATTTTACAAACTCGCTTAAGAATGAGCGATGGCAAATCAGAAATACAAGTTATTAAAGAGTATGGAAATCTGCCCAATGTCATTTGTTATGCTAGTGAGATAAATCAAGTATTTCTGAGTATTATCAGTAACGCTATTGATGCTATTCAATTAATTAATAAAACAGAGAAAAATCCTGCAATCACGATTCAGACTGAAGTCATAGAAAAAGACCGGGTTAGAATTAAAATCACTGATAATGGTGCCGGTATCGCGGCGAATATTCAATCCCGAATATTCGATCCATTTTTTACAACTAAACCAGTGGGTAGCGGTACAGGTTTGGGTTTATCTGTTAGCTATGGTATTGTCAAAAAACATGGCGGTAAATTAACCTGTAATTCTAGAGTTGGATCTGGTACAGAGTTAGCGATCGAGATTCCCATCAGCTATATTAGAGTCTAAAGAAGCATCTTACTGCTACGCCCGTTGGGAGGTCAAACGTAAGGATTCAGGTCTGAAAGAAGGGAATGAGCTCAGGCCGAGCCAAGTCACAAGAATGGGCAGAAATAGCCTCACG
>NZ_JAUBRJ010000076.1:0-38346 GCF_036701805.1 Microcoleus sp. N3A4 | reverse complement strand
AATTAATTATGAAATGGAACCGAAAGATCAAAAACAAAGGTAACTTAATTAATGCAGTTTAGATGTCGAACAGCTTACCAGCAGTTGTAACAGGTTTCGTGAACATCGAGAAAGGTGGCGATCGCTCCAGGCTCAATTAATTTACCATTGACATTGCTAACCCGTCCACCTGTTTCTACCACACGACCAACTAAGAAGTGACCGGGAATAATTGGATACGGTACTCCCTCTAAACGGCCATGCAGTAAATGTACATCAGTTCCACAAACCTCAGAATATAAGGTTTCAAGAATGATTCCACCCTTTTCCAGAATCGGGTCTGGTAATTGTTGGACTACAACGGGTTGATTAGGTGCAGTCATCACAGCTGCTAAGGGCATAAATTACTTCCTCACTATATTTACCAAATTGCTTTCTGCTTCCTACTTATCAACTTCAAGACCACAAAATAATTTCACCGTTAGGTAGTAATCCGATCGCGGAAGTGAAAGTCACACGTTGTCCATCCATCGGTTCAACGATGTGAAAATTGCGTGTATTGAAAATGAACACATCTCCGACATAAGGTTGGAAGGCGATCGTATCTGCATCTGCAATTACTGTATCACCATAGCCGTAGAAATCGAGTTTATATTGGTCATCTCCTGGTTGCCACTGGCGATCGTAAATACGTGTTTTGCCATAATTATTAGCAGAAAATTTTAAGTACAAATTCCAGGAAAGCTGAAAAATAACTGTACCAATTTCCCATTCAGATTGTTCTAACGGAGCATAATCAATATGAAGTTGAGTACCCTGCTCTATTTTTCTAATCAGTCCTGGGTAGTAATTACCATAGAATGGTTCAGAAGCAATTCGCACAGTCGCGCCTGTACACTCTCGGATTTTCATCATTAAGCGTTCTAATGGATTGAAAGAGGCTGCCATAATGCAGTCTCGTCTCTTAATTTAGTTGTGCGTTCTACTGCTTGAAAATAAGCTGCTTTACTAATGCGATTATATTCAAACACTGTGATCCCAATTCGCTCAATTTTGGGATTCACATCTTGATAGCAGTCAAAGTAGAAAAATTCAGCTTGAGCAACTAACATTTCACACTCTTGGGCGCTAGCAAAATCTTTCAGCCGAATCAGAGGAATTCGTTGTTCAAGCAGCATTTTTAAAGATTCTGCAGTTAAAGGATACTCTTGTTTTTTATCCCACGCTGTCGATTTAATCTGTTTAGAAGCAGCAGTCATAATACAGTTCCTTACATTTCTCAAATAAACCCTTTCTAATCCCACTAGGGTTGGCATATCTAGAGATAAACTGATATCTCTAGATATGCCAAATTCAGTACTTTATTAGTGCTGAGTAAAAAGTACCGAACTATAATTCTTCAAGTGGATTATTGTTTTTGTCAACTTTAATCACTTTTGGATGATGCAGCAAAGCTTCTTCTGGAGACATCTGAGCGTAAGCTATTACTATTACCTCGTCACCAGCAGAGTGCATCCGAGCAGCCGGACCATTCAGACAAATTACACGGCTTCCCCATTCACCAGGAATAGTATAAGTTTCCAGTCGAGAACCATTGTTGACATTAACAACTTGTACCTTTTCATGATGCAAGATATTAGCAATCTTTAGCAGTTCTTCATCAATCGTAATTGACCCTTCGTAGTACAGTTGGGCATCAGTTACAGTCACTCGATGTAACTTGCTTTTAAACATTGTAATTAGCATTTTTTCCCGCCATTTGATGATTATTAACGTGAGTTTCAGAGGTTTTATCTACTTGACTGTTAAGCCAATTCCAAATTTGCTAAGAGTTGGTTAGCAGATTTCGCTCTTTCTGGGAAATCGTGTTTCTCTGTGACTGCTCAATGCAGGCTTTTAACCGTTCAGCTAAAACCTGAACATGGGGTTGAGTCATGATAGTCACATGGTTGCCTGGAACAAAATGGATATTCACTGGTTTAGCAGAAAATTTGCTCCAGCCCCAGGTCAAATCCTGTAAAATTTCAGGAGGTAACTGATCGTTAGCCTCCTCAACAGAAGCCTCGCTAGCGCGAAAGAGGGTAATTTGGGTTGGATAGACTTGTTGTGGCACATAATTGACTAAACAGTTAGCTTTCAAAATTTGCACCATATTATTTAGCTGCGTAATTTCATAGTCAGGAGGCAGGATATTTACATTTTTTAACCGTTGTAGAATGTATTTTAGTTGCTCCTCCCAAACCAAAGATTGAAGAATATCATCAGAGATATCTAGGTTTTTTGCGTAAAAAATTTTCATTGTGTGAACAATTTCAAGTAGCCATTTAGCATTATCCCAATCAAAACTTGTTGGCTTTTCCTGATCAAATGGTGCTCTAGTATCAACAACAGCAACTAAAGCGACCTCATGACCCTTGTGAAGCAACTGCTGTGCCATTTCAAAGGCAACTTTACCTCCAAAAGAATGTCCTGCCAATAAATATGGCCCTTGCGGCTGAACAACCTGTAGTGCTTGAATGTACTGGGCAGCTATATCCTCAACTTGTATGCTTGGCTCTAATTCTCCAGAAAAAACATTTGCTTGGAAACCGTAGAATGGTTGGTCTTGTCCTAAACAACACGCTAAGTTATACAAATAGAAAGGATTGGCACCAGCTCCTGGAAGGCAAAACAAAGGTGGTTTAGAGCCGTTCGGTTGAATTGCTACCAAACAAGACTCACTAGAGTAATCTAAATCCTTTTGCACAATTGTCGCCAGCTGTTCAAGAGTTGGATTTTGGAAGAGGGTTTCTAAGGGAATATCTTTACCAAACTGCTGTTTAATTTGAGCCATTAAGTAAACAGCTACAAGGGAATGACCACCGAGGTCAAAAAAGTTATCTTGTACTCCCACCTTGTCAATTTTAAGAATGTTTAACCAGAGTTGGGCTAGTTGCAGTTCTAATTGGTTACGGGGCGCAACAAATTTATCCGAGTCACTGCTTTGGGGAGGTACAGGCAGGGTGTGGCGGTCTACTTTGCCGTTGGGATTAAGGGGTAGGGACTCCAGCATTACGAAAGCATTTGGTACCATATATTCGGGTAGTTTGGCTTTGATCGATTGACGTAGTTCGCTGATTATTGGTGTCACCTGTGGATGAGGCACGATATAAGCCACTAGGTTTTTGTTGCCAGGGATGTCTTCGCGGACAATGACACAAGATGCTTGCACATCAATGTGTTGGCTCAGTACTGCTTCAATTTCTCCCAACTCAATGCGGAAGCCACGGATTTTAACCTGATTATCGATGCGTCCTAAATATTCGATGTTACCGTCACTCAAATAGCGTGCTAAATCCCCTGTTTTGTACAAGCGATTCCATTTTGAATTATTAAACGGATTGAGGATAAATCTCTGTGTCGTCATTTCAGGGCGGTTGAGATAGCTTTTAGCCAATCCCGCACCACCAACATATAACTCACCTGGTACACCAATCGGAACAGGTCGTTGTTGTTGATCTAAAATATAAATTTGCGTATTAGCGATCGCTTTTCCAATACTAATCTGTGATATGGGGGTTTGCGGCTCGACGCACCAACAAGTTACGTCAGCCGACACTTCTGATGAACCGTAAAGATTTAATAAAGTACTATTGGGCAGAATTCGCCGGAATTTCTGTAATAAGTCACTCGAAAGTGCTTCACCACTAGTTACCCACATCTTTAACTTAGGTAACTGCAACTCTAGCTCGTTGTTAGTTGCCAATAATACACGCAGCAATGAAGGGACAAGTAACAACCTTGTAACTTGATTGGTGGCTAGAGTAAATACAAGCTGTTCTGGGTTTTTAACAACCTTATCAGACACAATTACTATGGTGACACCTTGAAGTAAGGGTCCAAAAATTTCCCATACAGAATCTACAAAGTTTAACGATGTCTTTTGGCAACAAACTTCTCTTTCTATGAAAGGATAACTCTGCCACATCCAGTAAAAACGATTAATTGCACCCTGATGTAGACCCTGTACTCCTTTGGGTTGACCTGTGGAACCAGAGGTGTAAATCACATAAGCTAAATTAGTTACTTGTATGTCAGTGATTGGATTATTTTGACTGAACTGAGAAATAAGATGCCAGTCACTATCTAAACAGACCTGGTACTGAGCGAAGCCGAAGTCAAGCTGCGTTTGGTGGCTAGGCAACTTCTCTAGAAGTCGCTGTTGGGTCAATAAAATTGGCACAGATGCATCTTTCTGCATAAAAGTCAAACGTTCTTGAGGATACTGTGGGTCGAAAGGTACATAAGCTCCACCCGCCTTGAGAATGCCAAGTAACCCCACAATCATTTCCAATGAGCGTTCCACAAATAACCCGACCAGCACATCCGCTCCTACACCCAAAGATTTTAGGTAGTGTGCCAATTGGTTTGCACGACAGTTCAACTGGTGGTAAGTCAGTTGTTGATTTTCAAACACAACTGCGACAGCATCGGGTGTGATCAAAGACTGCTCCTCAAACAACTGATGGATACACTTATCTATTGGATAATCCGCCTGAGTCGAGTTCCATTCAACTAATAATTGCTGTTGCTCTGGCTGTGTCAGCAGAGGTAATTGCAAAATCCGCTCTTCTGGATTAGCAATAATACCTTCAAGCAACATCACAAAATGCCCCGTCATCCGCTCGATAGTGCTGGCATCAAACAAGTCAGTGTTGTACTCCCACCCACCTACCAGTCCAGTAGCAGTGTTCTGCATTGATAAAGTCAAATCAAACTTTGCCGTCGCCCCTTCTGTCATCAATGGAGTGAAAGTTAACCCAGTCAGTTCTATTGAAGACATGGGCGCATTCTGGAGGACAAACATTACTTGGAACAGAGGTGTATGGCTCAGATCCCGTTCTGGCTGCAATGTTTCTACCAACATTTCAAACGGTAAGTCTTGATGAGCATAGGCTCCCAAAGCCATTTCGCAGACACGAGCGAGTAACTCACTAAAGCTAGGATTGCCTGATAAGTCTGTACGCATCACTAAGGTGTTGATAAAAAAGCCAATCAACCCTTCAATTTCACTGTGATTGCGGTTAGCAATTGGTGTGCCTACTACAATGTCTTCTGTATCTGTGTAACGATAAAGTAGGGTATCAAATGCTGCCAACAGCGACATGAACAACGTCACTCCTTGCTCCTGGCTCAGTTTGGTCAACCTATCAGTTAACTCAACTGACAGTGCAAACTCTTGATGTGCGCCAGCAAAAGTCTGCACAGCAGGTCTTGGTCGGTCTGTGGGCAGCGACAATAAAGCTGGTGCATCTTTTAGTTGTTGTTGCCAGTAATTCAATTGCCTTTGTAAAACATCTCCTTGCAACCAGTTTCGCTGCCAAATTGCGAAATCTGCGTACTGAATCGGCAGTGGTGCTAACGGTGACGGTTGATTTTGAGAGTAAGCATTGTACAGTGTTGCTAGTTCTTGGATAAACACACCCATTGACCAACCATCAGAGACAATATGGTGCATACACACTAATAAGGCGTGTTCTGTTTGAGACAATACTACTAATGTTGCCCCGATCAATGTTTCAGTTGCCAGGTCAAACGGTTGAATAGCTTGTTGTTGCGCTAATTGCTGTAAAGCACTTTCTTGTTCGGTTGTGGGTAAATACTTCAAATCAACAACTGAAACTGTCCAATTCGTTTGTGTTTGAATGATTTGAGTTGGTTTTCCATTAACGGTGACGCAATTGGTACGTAAGGCTTCGTGGCGATGAATAATTTCTTGTAAGCTTTGCTCTAAGGCTGCTTGATTAAGAGTTCCGACTAAACGCAAAGCCACAGGAATGTTGTAAGAGGAACTGTTTGGGTCAAACTGGTCTAAAAACCACAAACGCTGCTGAGCAAATGACAATGGTAAGTCTGTATTCTTCGCTCTTGGTAAAATGGGTGGTGCAGACAGTTCTAAGTCCTGTTGCTGTAACTGCTCAATGAAGAGTGCTAATTCGGCAACTGTCGCTGTGGCAAACAACTCACGCAATGGTAGTTCCACTTTGAAAATGTTGCGGATACGTGAAACCACTTGTGTTGCGAGTAGTGAGTGTCCCCCTAGTTCAAAGAAGTTATCATAAATGCCCACTTGTGCTACTTTCAGGACTTGCACCCAAATGTGTGCCAACAGTTCTTCAATCGGAGTACGTGGGGCTACATATTTTTTTGTATTATCGCTGTGCAAATCTGGTGTGGGCAAAGCGCGGCGGTCTACTTTCCCATTGGGAGTGAGTGGCAGGGACCCCAAGATAACAAAAGCATTGGGCAGCATGTACTCTGGCAGGTTTGCTTTGAGGTATTGCCGCAGTTCGCTGATTCTGGGTGTATAGTCCTGATTTGCTACCACGTAGGCAACTAAGCGTTTATCACCGGGAATGTCTTCACGGGCAATGACACAACACGCCTGCACATCACTATGTTGGCTCAGGATTGCTTCGATTTCCCCCAATTCGATACGGAAACCACGTACTTTTACTTGATTATCTATGCGTCCTAAATATTCTATATTACCTTTATCTAAATAGCGTGCTAAGTCCCCTGTTTTATAGAGGCGGTCCGAATTAAAGGATTGGTCTTCTGTTTCTCCTCTGCTCACACCAGTCGCCTCAACGGGGGAAACCCCCACACGGCGTTGGCTCCCCTGCTCTCCTGCTCCCCTGCTTCTTTTAAAGGGATTGGGGACGAATTTTTCGTTTGTCAATGCTGGGCGGTTGAGGTAGCCTTTTGCCAAGCACACACCACCAATGTACAATTCTCCTTGTACACCAATGGGAACAGGCTGTAAATACTTATCTAGAATATATACAGTCCTATTAGGCAGGGGACGACCAATAGGCATTTTTTTCAAATTGATGTCTTCACTCAACTGAGGAAGAATTTCAAACAGAGTTGCGGTGATGGTCGTCTCTGTGGGACCATAAGCGTTGATCAGACGAACACAAGACATTGCGCTTTCTTGCCAAATGGCAACATATTCGGGCACCATTACATCTCCACCAACAATTACAAGTCTCAGTTGGCTGTTGGTATTTAACACTTGTGTTTTGATCCACTCTTGAGCCAATTGTTGCCAATAGGCTGTTGGGAGATTAACAACAGTAAGTCCAAAATCCGAAATTATTTTTTGGAAGTTTGTCGGAGTCCAGACATCTGAGCCTCGGAGTACCAAGGTAGCCCCAACTATTAGTGTAGGAAATATCTGTTCTAATGAGGCATCGAAGTTGATTGAGGCAAACTGGAGTACACGATCGCTCTTTTCAAGTTCATAAACCTCTTGAATAATACAGCAGTGGTTGGTGATCGCGCCATGTGGGACGATAACCCCTTTAGGCTGACCTGTAGAACCAGAGGTATAAATCACATAAGCCAAGTTAGTTGCTTGCACATCGGCAATCGCATTATCCTGACTTGACTGAGAAATAAGCTGCCAGTCAGTATCTAAACATACAACTTGCGCTTGATGCTCAGGCAACTTTTCAAGGACTTGCTGTTGTGTCAGCAGTACTGGAACTTGAGCATCTTCAAGCATAAAGCTCAAGCGCTCTTGAGGATAATCTGGATCAAGTGGCAGGTATGCACCACCCGCCTTGAGAATACCCAGTAGTCCCACTACCATTTCTAAGGAACGCTCTACACACAATCCCACCAACACATCTGGTTT
This sequence comes from Microcoleus sp. N3A4, assembly GCF_036701805.1. Classification (NCBI taxonomy): domain Bacteria; kingdom Bacillati; phylum Cyanobacteriota; class Cyanophyceae; order Oscillatoriales; family Microcoleaceae; genus Microcoleus; species Microcoleus sp. N3A4. Next base: position 30,686 of record NZ_JAUBRJ010000076.1, on the reverse strand, counting down.
TACACCCAAAGACTGCAAGTAATGTGCTAACTGGTTAGCGCGACAATTTAACTGATGGTATGTTAGAGACGCGACATGTTGCGTCTGTACATCTCCAAACACAACTGCCACAGCATCCGGACTGCGCTGAACTTGCTCCTCAAACAACTGATGGATGCACTTATCAAAGGAATAGTCTACTTGAGTGTTGTTCCACTCAACAAGTAACTGTCGTTGCTCAACTTCTGTCAGTAGTGGTAATTGGGAAATCTGCTGCTGTGGGTTAGCAATAATTCCTTCCAGCAATGTTTGCAAATGCCCACTCATCCGCTTAATAGTGGCTGCATCAAACAAGTCAGCGTTGTACTCCCACATACCCACTAGTCCAGTTGCCGTGTTCTGCAATGATAAAGTTAAATCAAATTTGGCAACTGCGCTTTGGGTTGGCAAAGAACTGATAGTTAAGCCAGCAAGCTCTATCTCAGACATAGGCGCATTCTGGAGGACAAACATCACCTGAAACAGTGGTGTATAGCTGAGGTCTCGTTGTGGCTGCAATGCTTTTACCAACTCTTCAAAGGGCAAGTCTGGATGAGCATAAGATAAGAGTGTCACCTGCCGGACTCGACTGAGCAATTCCTTAAAACTGGGATTACCTGACAAATCAGTACGTAATACTAAAGTATTGACAAAAAAGCCAATTAACCCTTCAAGTTCCAAGCGATCGCGGTTAGCAATGGGTGTACCCACTACAATGTCATCGGAGCCTGTATAGCGATAAAGCAAGGTAACATAAGCTGCAAACAGCGTCATGAATAGGGTGGCTCCCTCCTGCCTGCTGAAATTGGCGATCGCTTGACTCAGTTCATTTGATAATTCTATATATTGGACTGCGCCCCGGTAATTTTGAATGGCTGGTCTAGGTCTGTCTGTGGGTAATTCTAGTAAGGTAGGAGCGTTTTTGAGTAATTGCTTCCAGTAATCAAGCTGCGTTTGTAGTAATTCTTTTTGCAACCATTGCCGTTGCCAAATTGCAAAATCGGCATACTGAATTGGTAGCTCAGGTAGCTCTGGGGATAAGTTATTGCAGAGGGCTGAGTAAATGGTTGCTAACTCACGCATCAATACGCTTGTTGACCAACCATCCACTAAAATATGGTGCACTGTTAGTACGAAAGCGTATTCTAGCTCTTTGAGTTTCACCACACAAGCTCGGATTAGAGGAGAACTAGCAAGGTCAAACGGTTGAGCAGCTTCCGTCGTAGCTAATTGTTGGCAGGCGATTTCTATTTCACTTTCAGGTAGTTCTGTTAGGTCTACTACTGGCACATTTAAAGTTAAGGTGTCAGCAATGACCTGGACTGGCTGTTCGTTGATGGTATGGAAGTTGGTACGTAAAGCTTCGTGGCGAGAGATAATCTTGTTGAGGCTTTTCTCTAGCGCCACGACGTTCAACTTACCGTGAAGTTTTAGAGCTATTTGTTCGTTGTAGAAAGGGCTATCTGGTTCCAATTGGTTTAATAACCAGAGTCGTTCTTGAGCAAAAGACAGAGGTAAGTTCTGAGGACGCTCGGCTTTAATCAGCGGTAAATCTGTAGCGTTGTCCGCATTTTCCTGGCGCAGCAACAAAATAAGTTCTGTTTTATGCTTAGTTAATAAGCCACGAGTTTCTGGTGTTAATACTCCCTCTGGAGCATCAACGCACAAGCGATCGCCTTCAACCCACAACTCCACATCCTGATGAGAGAGTTCTACTACAAATTGCTTGAGATTCATAGAATCATATCCTTCATATCGTCAACTAGTTTAGCAGAATGTGTGAGCTAATCACAAATTATTTGGTAAAGTTCGATAATTTGTATAGAAAGTTTTATATGTTGCTCATATTTCTATTTTTTCCCTCCCACTTGACACTGTCTTAGTATTTTGTTTTAGTTGTTGTTTTTCTAGCTTTGGTGCTATTTCAGCTATTGTGGGAGATTCAAATAAACTGGCTACAGTTAATTTAATAGAAAAAGTTTTTCGCAATCGGGATAAAACTTGAACAGCTATTAAGGAATCTCCTCCTAATTCAAAAAAGCTATCATCTATTCCCACCTGTTGAATTCCTAATAATTCTTGCCAAATATCGGCAATTTTTTGCTCAGTTTCATTACGGGGAGCTATATAGGAGTTTGGCAAACTAGGTCTGGAGTGGAGTGCCGATAATTTTTCTAGCTGAAGAACATCCGGCTTTCTTTGTAATGAAATCTCTGATTTTGAGTCAGTCTCTTTTTGTCCATTTTTTGCGCTAAATGCGGTTGATGCAGAAGCAACAGCCATAATAATTTGATGCTCAAACGCTTCAGTTTCGGGAAACGCAGCAACTTGAACAAAATCTTGAGTGCGTAATGCTTCAAACCACTGTTCTGTGATGATAAAAGGCTGACCTGGGCTGCGCCTCTTATCGTCTAAAGGTTTCACTAGCAGACCCCAACTAATATCAAAGTCTATTTTCGGTTTAGTTATTTCCCACAGTAAGAGGAAGCCGCCAGGAGCTAATAAAGAGCGTACATGGTGGAGTGTTTGATCTATGTTCTGAGTTGCGTGCAATACATTAGAAGCTATGACTACATCAAAGCTGTACTTCTCAAACCCTTGTTCAGTAGGAGATTTGTCTATGTCTAGTAATCGATATTCAACAAATGGATAGTCGTTAAACTTCTGTTGCGCTTGAGTCAGGAAACCGCTACCAATATCAGTAAAAGTATAGTTGGTTTGTGTGGGCGGCAACACAGGTAGTAATGCTTGCGTAGACATACCAGTACCCCCACCGATTTCCAGAACTCTCAGGTGAACGGATGATGGCAATGACTTGACTACCTGTTCTAAGCTTGAGCGCAAGATAGAGTTGTAGTAAGTATTTAAGGTAGATTCGGAATGTGAACTGTTGTTTTGTTTTTGGTAAATCAGTTCATTGAAAATCTCTAATGGTTCTTGTTCACCAACAACAATAGCAGCTAAATTTTCACCACAGCGTTGCACTAAATCTAAATCTACTAAAGATGAAGGAGCGAACCTGGTTCTGACTTCTTCTAAGTGTTCGTTAATATAATCTTGCGAACATGGCACTAGCCCGGTGAATAACCCCTCATGTTGCTGTAGTTGTCCTTGTTCCACCAATATTTGCAACCATCTAGACAACAATTGGTGATAGCGGGGAGAAATATGCCATTGCGCTAACAAATTCTCAAAAGAATACTTTTGTTGGGGATTGCTAAAAGCCCCTAATTGGTTGAATGCAGAGTTGATGTAGGCCGTACATAAACGATCCAACCACTGTCTGTTTTCTTGATATGTTAACTCGTTTAATTCTGCATTTCTCACACTTGCTTGTTTTTGACCTGCTTGTGTAAGCGATGTCCACAATTGTGATGTTGTGGGTGAGATTTGCAACTGTCCCCAAGCTGCTTTTTGTGGGGGGTCAATCCAATAACGTTGGCGTTCAAAGGGATAAGTCGGTAAGGGAAGACGGTAATATTCTTCCTGAGTATAGAATCCAAACCAATCTACTTTGACCCCAGTCAACCAGAGTTGACCTAATGTATTCAATAAAACACGAGTATCGGATTGCTTTTCTTGAGGATGACGTACCGAAGTCAAGATTGTTTGTGCAGATGCTTTGTCTGGATGCCTTTTAACTAATGTAGTTAATGTATGTCCTGGTCCTACCTCTAGTAAGACTTGCTCTGGTGTTGCCAATAATTTCTCGACACCTTGGGAAAATAGCACTGTGGAACGCAAATGTTGAGCATAGTAATCAGGATTTGTGGCTTGTGTGACTGTAATCCAAGTACCAGTGAGGTTGGAGATGTAAGGAAGTTTGGGGGGATTTAAAGTAACTTTTTTAACTCGATCTGCAAATGCCTCTAATATTGGTTCCATCATTTGGGAATGGAAAGCATGGGAAGTATGCAGACGGCGACACTCAATCTCCTGAGTAGCAAGCTGATTTTGTAATGTCTCTACTGCTGCTATGGAACCGGAAACTACACACTGGGAGGGCTGATTAATCGCGGCAACAAAAAGTTTTTCACCTAACAGGGATTTTATCTTGTCTGCGGGCAAGGGAATTGAAAGCATTGCCCCAGTGGGCAGTTGCTGCATCATCTGTCCGCGTGCTGCTACCAGAGATAAGGCATCTTCTAGGGAAAAAACTTCTGCTAGAGTTGCTGCTACATACTCGCCAATACTATGACCGATCGCAGCTTGTGGCTCCACTCCCCATGACTGCCATAATTTAGCTAGGGCGTATTCAATTACAAAAATAGCAGGTTGAGCAATTTCTGTCTGTTGAAGTTGCTTTGATACTTCATCAATATTTGATTCGCTGGGATAAATAATATGACGCAAATCCATCCCTAGTAAGGGTTTAAGAATTTCTGAGCAATTATCAACTTGTTCTTTAAATACTGTCTCCGTTTCGTAAATTTCCCGCGCCATGTTGACATACTGAGAACCTTGACCAGGGAACATAAAGACGACAGACCGTTCTGTAATCTCTGTATAATTAGTAAAAACTTGTTTTGGCTCTATGCTACTGAGAGCTTGGACAGTATCTTCTAAGTCTTGACAAATTAACATTCGTCGGTAATTAAAACCTCGGCGACCACTATTCAAGGTATAAGCTACATCGCCTAAATTCAGTTCTGGATGCTCTTTTAAATGCGTGATTAAATTAGCTGTTGATTTCTCAAGGGCGCTCGCAGTCTTAGCCGACAGACACAACAAGTGATGATAATTTCTCCCCTGATCCCTGATCTCTGCTCCCTGCCCAAAAACAGGTGCTTCTTCTAAAATGACATGAGCATTAGTACCTCCGATACCAAAAGAACTAACTCCAGCACGGCGAGGGGTATTATTTGTTATCCATTCCTTTAGCGTTGTATTGACATAAAAAGGACTGTTGGCAAAATCAATTTTGGGATTAGGTGTCTCGAAGTGCAAACTAGGAGGCAGCATTTTATTTTGCAGTGCTAATACAGTTTTAATCAAACCTGCCACACCTGCTGCTGTATCCAAATGTCCTAAGTTGGTTTTTAACGAACCAATAGCGCAGAAACCTTTTTTATCTGTACTTTGACTAAAAGCTTGAGTTAAAGCTGCAATTTCAATGGGATCACCTATAGGTGTAGCAGTACCATGAGCTTCAATATAGGAAATTGTTTCGGCATCTACACCAGCTATAGCTTGAGCTTCGCCAATCACTGCTGCTTGACCGCTAACACTCGGAGCAGTGAAGCCCACTTTCATTGCACCATCATTATTAATTGCTGAGCCTTTAATAATGGCATGGATTTGGTCGCGGTCTGCGATCGCATCTTTTAATCTTTTTAATACCACAATCCCAGCACCGCTACCAGCGATCGTTCCTTGTGCTTTAGCATCAAAAGTACGGCAGTGTCCATCAGGAGAAAGAATCATTCCCTCTTGATGCAAATACCCTATTTTTTGAGGAATGCCCAAAGTAACTCCACCAGCTAAAGCCATGTCACATTCACCATTTAAGAGACCTTGACAAGCTACATGAACAGCAACCAAAGAAGTAGAACAGGCTGTTTGCACATTTACTGCTGGTCCAGTCAAGTTAAGCTTATATGCAACTCGTGTCGGTAAAAAATCTTTATCATTGGAGATTGCTAATTGCAGAGGGTCAATTGTTTCTGATAATTGATAATGAGGAATTAGATTGGTGAGTAAATACCTAGTCATCCCTACACCACCATAAACCCCGATTAAACCACTGTAGGTTTCCGGGTCATAACCAGCTTTTTCTGTAGCTTCCCAAGCCAATTCTAAAAATAGGCGTTGTTGTGGATCTATTAGTTCAGCTTCTTTGGCGCTATAACCAAAGAAATTTGCATCAAACAATTCAATATCTGATAAAACAGCACTAGATTTTACATAATTAGGATTATTCAGTAAATCTAGAGAAACACCAGATTTTATCAACTCTTCATCCGTTAGCCACGAGATAGATTCTACACCATTTCGTAAATTCTGCCAAAACGATTCAATATCTTTTGTGCCTGGAAATCTACCAGCAACACCAACTATTGCTATTTCAGAACCGTTAAATTCATTATTGTTATGCACTGAATCTATAGCTATTGTCATTTCATTTTTTACCTTTTTTTTGAGAGCGATATTGTTGCCTGGATTGGAGTTGCTTGTTTTTTAAAGCTTTAACTTCATTATTATGACATAGAGTGCGAGAAGTCTTTTGTTTAATTATTGTGTTTTTTTGATAAAACTTAATATTTAAGTATTGGCTCAAACTAGATATAGTTTGGTAATTAAACATATCCACTATTGACACTTCTAAACCAAGTTCTTCTTGTAATTGTTGATTAATTTTTACTACTAGTAATGAATTACCTCCTAGATCGAAAAAATTATTGTAAATCCCCACTTTTTCTATTGCCAATGCTTTTTGCCAAATGTCAGCAAGGATTCTTTCTACTTCTGTATTTGGTATTACATAATCTGAAAGTTCCTGTTGTAAATCTGGAACAGGCAAAGCGTGACGGTCTACTTTGCCGTTGGGTGTTAGGGGTAAGGATTCTAATATCACAAAAGCGGCTGGCACCATAAACCCAGGCAGTTTACCGGTAAGAAACTGGCGCAGCTCGTCTGTTGTGAGTGTTACATCTTTTTGTGGCACTACGTAGGCGACTAGACGCTCGTTACTTGGAGTGTCTTCGCGAACAATAATACAACATAGCTGCACATCATCATGTTGGCTGAGTAATGCTTCGATTTCTCCCAACTCGATGCGGAAACCCCGAATTTTTACTTGATGATCAATGCGTCCTAAGTATTCGATATTACCGTCTGATAAATAACGTGCCAAATCCCCAGTTTTATAGAGATGACCAGAACCAAACGGGTTGTTGATAAATTTTTCCCTAGTCAGTTCTGGACGGTTGAAGTAGCCTCTTGCTAACCCCACACCACCAATATGTAATTCTCCTGATATACCCACAGGTACAGGCTGTAAATTTTCATCTAAAATGTAAACCTGTGTATTGGCTATCGCCTTACCAATATTTACTTTCTCATCATTAGTGCATTTGGCAATCGTGGCACAGACAGTAGCTTCTGTCGGCCCGTAAGCATTGAAGAAGTTTTTGCCAACAGACCATTGCTTAATTAATTCACCAGAACAAGCTTCTCCAGCGACAATAATTGTTCGCAGTGTCGGCAGTTCTGACCCAGGCATAACTGCTAATGCCGATGGTGGTAGGGTGATATGGGTAATGCCATAATTTTTTAGTTGCTCAATTAACGGCTTTCCTGGCAATAGAGAGTTTTTTGTTCCCAAATAAAGCGTTCCACCTGAGCCAAAAGCCATTACGATTTCCCAGATAGAAGCATCAAAACTGAAGGAAGCAAACTGGAGAACGCGACTATCCGAAGTCAAGCCAAAAGTTTGAATTTGGGCTTGAGCTAAGTTGCACAGTCCCTTATGCTCAACCATGACACCTTTAGGTCTACCTGTTGAGCCAGAGGTGTATATCAAATTAGCTAAATGAAAGGCTTTTACTCCACTGCTGGGGTTCTCTTGATTATTTTGGGCAATTTGCGACCAGGTTTCATCTAAACAGACAAGTGTGGCTTGATGTTTAGGCAACCTTTCAATTAGATGCTGTTGAGTTAATAGTACCGAAACTTGAGCATCTTCTAACATGAAATTCAAGCGTTCAATTGGATACTCTGGGTCAAGCGGCAGATATGCACCACCTGCTTTGAGAACCCCTAACAGTCCCACCACCATATCTAAAGAACGTTCTACACAAAGACCCACCAGTACATCCAGTGTTACACCTAATGAGCGCAAGTAATGAGCTAATTGGTTAGCACGACAATTTAATTGGTGGTAAGTCAGTTGTTGATTGCCAAAAACTACAGCTACAGCATCAGGAGTAAGCTCAACCTGCTCCTCAAAAAGCTGATGGATACATTTATTTTGGGGATAGTCTGCTTGAGTATTGTTCCACTCAACAAGTAACTGCTGTTGCTCAATTGCTGTCAATAGAGGCAATTGAGAAATTGTTTCCTCTGGGTTAGTAATAATACCTTCAAGTAATGTCAGAAAATGACCAGTCATTCGCTCAATGGTACTAGCATCAAACAAGTCAATGTTGTACTCCCAAAAACCCACCAGCCCAGTGGCCGTGTTCTGCATTAATAAACTTAAATCAAACTTTGCCGTTGCGCCTTCTGTTATCAATGGAGTGACCGTCAACCCAGCCAACTCTACCTCAGATGGGAACGCATTTTGGAGGGTAAACATAACCTGAAACAGCGGTGTATGGCTGAGGTCTCGTTCTGGCTGTAATGCTTCTACCAGCATTTCAAAAGGCAAGTTCTGATGAGCATACGCGGACAACGCTACTTCCCGAACGCGACTCAGTAATTCGCTAAAACTGGGATTGCCTGCCAAGTTAGTACGCATGACAAGGGTATTGACAAAAAAGCCGATTAACCCTTCTATTTCAGAGCGATCGCGGTTAGCAATGGGAGACCCTACCAAAATATCTACCGCACCTGTATAGCGGTAAAGCAGCGTATCATAAGCTGCAAACAGCGTCATAAAGAGGGTACAATTTTGCTCCTGACTGAGTTTTACCAATTTATCGGTTAACTCAGTTGGTAGTGCAAACTGTTGATATGCTCCGGCAAAAGTCTGCACAGATGGTCTAGGTCGGTCTGTGGGTAGGGACAATAAAGCTGGTGCGTTTGCCAGTTGTTGTTGCCAGTAACTCAGTTGGCTTTGTAAAACATCTCCTTGCAACCAGTTTCGCTGCCAAATTGCGAAATCTGCGTACTGAATCGGCAGTGGTGCTAACGGTGACGGTTGATTTTGAGAGTAAGCATTGTACAGCACTGCTAGTTCTTCAACAAACACACCCACTGACCAGCCATCAAAGACAATGTGGTGCATACCCACTAATAAGGCGTGTTCTGTCTCGGACAGTACGATTAATGTCGCCCTAATTAATGGTTCAGTTGCCAGGTTAAAAGGTTGAATAGCTTGTTGTTGTGCTAATTGCTGTGTTGCAATTTCTTGTTCAGTTGTGGATAAATACTTGAAGTCAACAATTGATACTTTCCAATTCCCTTGTGTTTGGATAACTTGAGTTGGTTGTCCATCAACAGTGACGAAGTTGGTGCGTAACGCTTCGTGGCGATGAATAATTTCTTGTAGGCTTTGTTGTAGCGCTGCAACATTAAGAGTTCCAACTAGACGCAAAGCTACAGGTATGTTGTAAAAGGCGCTGAGAGGCTGTAACTGGTCTAAAAACCACAAACGCTGCTGAGCAAATGATAGTGGTAAGTCTGTATTCTTGGCTCTTGGTAGAATGGGTGGTGCAGATAGTTGTAAATTCTGTTGCTGTAACTGCTCAATGACGAGTGCCAATTCACCTAGTGTTGCTGTGGCAAACAACTCACGCAATGGTAGTTCCACTTTGAAAATGTTGCGGATGCGTGAAACTAGTTGCGTTGCCAGTAGAGAGTGTCCTCCAAGTTCAAAAAAGTTATCATGAATACCGACTTGCTCTACTTTCAGCACTTGCGCCCAAATGTGTGCTAACAGTTCTTCAATCGGTGTACGTGGAGCTACATATTTATCTGTGATTTCGCTGTGTAAATCTGGTACGGGTAAACTGCGGCGGTCTACCTTACCGCTAGGAGTTAGTGGCAAGGATTCTAACATCACAAAAGCATTGGGTATCATGTACTCTGGCAGCTTTGCTTTGAGAAATTGCCGCAGTTCGCTAATTGTAGGTGTACAGTCCTGATTTGCTACCAAGTAGGCAACTAAGCGTTTATCACCAGGGGTATCTTCCCGGGGGATGACACAAGAGGCTTGCACATCGCTATGTTGGCTTAATGCTGCTTCTACTTCTCCTAACTCAATTCGGAAACCGCGTATTTTTACTTGGTTGTCGATGCGTCCTAAGTATTCGATGTTGCCATCTGGCAGATAACGGGCTAAGTCACCTGTTTTATATAATTTACTCTCTCCTAGCTTCTCAAACGGATTGGAAATAAATTTTTCTTGTGTTAACTCTGGACGGTTGAGGTAGCCTCGTGCCAAACAGACACCACCAATGTACAACTCTCCTGGCACACCAATAGGTACAGGCTGTAAATATTTATCTAAAATATAAATTTTTGCATTGGCAATTGGCTGTCCAATCGGAGGAAGTAACGGCCAAGTGTCCACTGAATTAGTCAGTGTAAAAGTAGTGGCTGCATGAGTTTCTGATGGTCCATAATGATTGTGCAGAATACAATTACCTAGTTTGCTGAACCATTGAGATATAGCCGGAGTAATCTGCAATTGTTCCCCACCAGTAATAATTTCTCTCAGATGACTATTAACTAACTTAGTATCAACAGCGACTTCAGCTAGTTGCTGTAAGGCAACAAAGGGAACAAACAGTCTCTCAATAGCTTTTTCTTCGAGGAAACCTAATAAACCTACTGGCTCTCGGCGTAGTTCCTCTGTAATTAAGAACAATGTGCCTCCCGAAAACCAGGTAGTGAATATTTCTTGGAAGGAGACATCAAAGCTGATAGGGGCAAATTGCAGGGTTTTTGCTCCAGTAGAAGTTGTATTATTTTGAAGTTGCCACAGAATGAGATTGCAAAGACCAAGCTGATTAAGCGCTACGCCTTTAGGTTTACCAGTAGAACCAGAGGTATAAATTACATAAGCTAAGTTATTAACTTGTATGCCAGAGATAAGATTTTCCTGACTGGATTGAGAAAACAGTCGAGCATCAGTATCTAAGCAGACAAGTTCTGCGTGATGCTCAGGTAGTCTGTCAACAAGTGACTGCTGGGTGAGCAATACTGAAATTTGAGCATCTTCTAACATGAAAGCCAAACGCTCTTGAGGATAGTTTGGATCAAGTGGCACATAAGCCCCACCCACCTTGAGAATCCCTAATAGTCCCACGACCATTTCTATTGAGCGTTCTACACAAATACCTACTAGCACATCTGCTCCTACTCCCAAAGACTTGAGGTAGTGCGACAACTGGTTGGCGCGACAATTCAACTGCTGGTAAGTAAGTTGTTGATCTTCAAAAACCACTGCTATAGCATCGGGTGTACGCTGAACTTGCTCCTCAAACAACTGATTAATACACTTATCAGAAGGATAATCTACTTGAGTATCATTCCATTCCACTAATAACTGCTGTTGTTCAACTGCTGTCAACAGTGACACTTGTGAGATTTGCTGTTCGGGATTAGCAATAATACCTTCAAGTAATGTCAGAAAATGACCAGTCATTCGCTCAATGGTACTAGCATCAAACAAGTCAGTGTTGTACTCCCAAAAACCCACCAACCCAGTAGCAGTGTTCTGCATTAATAAACTTAAATCAAACCTGGCTGTTGCGCCTTCTGCTAACAATCGAGTAACAGTCAGCCCAGTCAACTCTACCTCAGATGTGGACGCATTTTGGAGGGCAAACATCACCTGGAATAGTGGTGTATAGCTGAGATCCCGTTTTGGCTGCAATGCTTCTACCAGCATTTCAAAAGGCAAGTTCTGATGAGCATACGCGGACAACGCTACTTTCCGAACGCGACTCAGTAATTCGCAAAAACTGGGATTACCTGCCAAATCTGTACGCAGGACTAGGGTATTGACAAAAAAGCCGATTAACCCTTCTATTTCACTGCGATCGCGGTTAGCAATAGGAGACCCCACCAAAATATCTTCTTGTCCTGTGTAGCGATAAAGCAGGATATCGAATGCTGCCAACAGCGTCATAAAGAGGGTACAACCTTTCTCCTGACTCAGTTTTACCAAACTATCAGTTAAGTCAACTGAGAGTACAAACTCTTGATATGCTCCGTTGTCAGTCTGTACAGCCGGTCTGGGTCGGTCTGTGGGTAGGGACAACAAAGCTGGTGCTGAAGCCAATTGTTGTTGCCAGTAACTCAATTGACTTTGCAATACATTCCCTTGCAACCACTGTCTTTGCCAAATGGCAAAATCTGCGTACTGAATCGGCAGTGGTGCTAAAGGAGACGGTTGGCCTTGAGAATAAGCATTGTACAGTGCTCCTAGTTCTTGGATAAACACACCCATTGACCAACCATCAGAGACAATGTGGTGCATAGACAGTAATAAAACGTGTTCTGTCTCCGACAGCACTAATAATGTCGCCCTGACCAATGCTCCGTTTGCCAAATCAAATGATTGAATAGCTTGCTGTTTCGCTAATTGCTGTGTGGCGATTTCTTGTTCACTGCTTGGTAGATGTTGCAACTCAACAACGCAGACTTTCCAATCCGTCTGTTTATGAATGATTTGAGTTGGTTGTCCATCAGCTGTAATAAAGTTGGTGCGTAACGCTTCGTGACGATAAATAATTTCTTGTAAACTTTGTTGTAGCGCTGCAACTGAAAGAGTTCCGACTAGGCGCAAAGCTATGGGTATGTTGTAGAAGGAACTATTTGGTTGTAACTGGTCTAAAAACCACAAACGCTGTTGAGCAAATGACAGTGGTAATTGAGTATCACTTGCTCTCCTTAAGATGGCTGGGGCAGAGAGTTCTAAGTCTTGTTGCTGTAACTGCTGAATCTCTTGCGCGAATTCGGCAACTGTGGCTGCGGCAAACAGGCTACGCAATGGTAGTTCTACTTTGAAAATATTGCGGATGCGTGAAAGCAATTGCGTTGCTAGTAGTGAGTGTCCTCCCAGTTCAAAGAAGTTATCATGTATGCCTACTGGTTTCACTCTCAGGACTTGCGCCCAAATTTGTGCCAGCATCTCCTCAATGGGAGTGCGCGGGGCAATATATTTTTCTAAAAGTTTACTGTCTAATTCGGGTTTTGGTAGGGCGCGGTGGTCTACTTTGCCGTTGGGAGTCAGGGGTAAGGATTCCAGCAGCACCAAAGCACTTGGAACCATGTACTCTGCGAGCTTTGCCTTGAGAAACTGACGCAGTTCTTGGGCTGTGGGAGATTTTTCTACCTGGGGCACTATATAAGCAACTAAACGTTTGTCGCCCTGTTCATCTTCTCGTACTACGACCACGTTTTCCCACACATCTGGGTGAGAAGCTAGTAATGCCTCAATTTCTCCTAACTCAATGCGGAAGCCCCGAATTTTTACTTGATTATCAATGCGTCCTAAATACTCTAACTCGCCATTGGGCAAATAACGCGCTTTATCCCCTGTTTTATATAGTCGCGCTTGGCGGTTGTTGCTAAAAGGATGAGAGATAAACCGTTGTTGGGTCAATTCGGGACGATTGAGATAACCACGCCCTACCCCAGCACCACCAACGTACATTTCGCCTGGAACACCAATCGGTACTGGCTGTTTATGTTGATCCAGCACATACACTTGTAAGTCGGGTATCGGACGACCAATTGCACTTGCTGTGCCATGCAAATCGGCTTTGCTCAAGGGGCGATAGGTAACGTGTACAGTGGTTTCTGTAATTCCGTACATATTCACTAATTGGGGCTGCTGGTCGCCATGTCGCTCAAACCACGGCTGTAAACTCTTAAGTTCTAAGGCTTCCCCACCAAAAATTACTAAGCGTAAGTTTAACTCGTCAGCAGTTGTGATCGCCTGTTCGGCTTGAATTAACTGGCGGAAGGCTGAAGGGGTTTGGTTGAGAACTGTAACTTTTTCTTGACACAATAACTGGTAGAAAGATTCAGGCGATCGCGTAACTAAATACGGTACTACTACCAGTTTTCCACCATACAGCAATGCACCCCAAATTTCCCAAACGGAGAAATCGAAAGCATAAGAGTGGAACATTGTCCACACATCATCTTGGTTGAATTTATACCAAGCGTCTGTTGCTGCAAATAGACGAGTTACATTACTGTGATTGACTAAAACGCCTTTGGGTTTACCTGTAGAACCTGAAGTGTAAATGACATAAGCCTGCTTATCGGGTGTGGCGGTGTTTTCCAGGTTTGATTGGCTGTTTTGAGCTATGTTTTCCCAATCCGTGTCTAAGCAGACAACAGGCGCTTGATGTTTGGGTAGAGACTCTACTAATTGCCGTTGGGTTAATAGCACCCCTACTTGAGCATCTTCTAGCATAAAGCTCAACCGACCAGTGGGATAGTCTGGGTCAAGTGGCACATAAGCCCCACCCGCCTTGAAAATTCCCAACAGTCCCACAATCATGTCTATTGAGCGTTCCACGCACAACCCAACCAGTACATCGGCTCCTACACCTAGCGATCGCAAGTGATGAGCCAATTGATTAGCACGAGTGTTCAACTGCTGGTAAGTTAGTTGTTCATTGTCAAACACAACTGCGACAGCATTGGGAGTACGTTCAACCTGCGTCTCAAATAACTGATGGATACACTTATCCTGGGAATAGTCTACTTGAGTGTTGTTCCATTCCACTAACAATTGATGACGTTCTGCTGTGGTCAAAAGTGGTAATTCTGCAACTCGCGCTTTGGGATTGGCAACAATTGCTTGTAATAAAGTTTGAAAGTTTTGGGCTATGCGGGCAATGGTTGCCGCATCAAATAAATCTGCACCGTAAGACCATACCCCTTCTAAACCTCCGGAAACTTCCCAGTAGTTGACTTCAAGGTCAAACCTGACCATTTCATCAAGTGGTAAGGACATTTTCTGGGTGGTTAAACCTGGCAAATCCAAAAAAGACAGTGAGTCATTCTGGAGGGAAAATAGCACTTGTACCAGGGGATTACGGCTTAAATCTCGTTCTGGTTGTAGCTTTTCCACCAACATCTCAAAGGGCAAGTCTTGATGGGCATAAGCTGATAATGTGGTTTGCCTCACTTGCGCTAAAAAGTCAGCAAAGCTGGGATTGCCAGAGAGATCGCCCCTTAATGGTATGGTATTAGCAAAAAAACCTATTAGCTGCTCAACGCTCTTGTTGTTGCGGTTAGCGATGGGAGAGCCAACAATAATATCTAACTGACCACTGTAACGAGAAATTAAGACCAAAAAAGCTGCCAGTAGAGTCATAAACAATGTTGCTTCTGACTTTTGGCTCAACTGCTTGAGGCGTTGTGTAAGGTTGCGATCGAGTTGAAAATGCTCAACTCCACCCCGGAAGGTCTGAACTGGAGGGCGTGGTTTATCAGTTGGCAGTTCTAATACAACAGAGGCATCAGTTAATTGTTGCTGCCAGTAATTCAGTTGGCGTTCCAGGACTTCACCAGTCAGCCATTGGCGTTGCCAAACTGCAAAGTCAGCATACTGGATGGATAATTCCGGTAGTGGGTTGGGCAACCCTTGAGCGAAAGCTCCATATAACTGAGATAACTCACGTTTAAAGATGTTCAAAGACCAACCATCGTAGATGATGTGGTGCATCTTCAACAGCAGTACATACTCCTGGTTACTCAGTTGGAGTAGAGTGAATTGTACTAAGGGGCCAACAGCTAGATCGAAAGGCTGAGAGGCAAGAGACTTGGCCATTTCTCGAATTTGCTCAGTCTGCTGTTGCGCTGACAACCCCTGCAAGTTATGGATTGGCAAAGTTAAGGCAGTGGGCGGAGCAATCACTTGTACAGGTTGCCCATCTACAGTAGGGAAAGTAGTTCTTAAAACCTCATGGCGGCGAATGAGTTCACTAAGGCTCTGCTCTAGTGCAACTATATTCAACGACCCATATAGTATTTGAGCATCCAGCAAATTATAAGACCGACTGTCTGGTGATAAATGGTGCAGAAACCAGAGTCGCTGTTGAGCAAAAGACAGTGGTAACTCACCATGCCGTGACACTCTTTGAATGGGCAATTGATGAGATGTTTTGACCTGCTTTGCTTGTTGTAAAAACAGTATGATTTCTGTTTTACGTGCAGCTATTTCTTGACGTAGCGTAGGAGTTAACGCCCCTTCAGGTGCATGACAGCGCAAGCGAAGCTCCTCCGGAGCCGCTCCGCTAACGCCATCTACCTCTAGTTCTATACTTAAGTTTGTCAGGTGACGAACAAATTCAACAATGCTGTTAGTCATGCTCAAAACTCCACTACTTCGCTACTGACTTCTTTAACTGATAAATTCTGTGTTACCAAATCCACTACTTCTATGTAGCCTGCTATCCCAGCTACTGTGGGAGACTCAAACATCATCTGTATAGATAGATCGAGTCCGAAAGCTGAGTTAATCTCTGACAGGACTTGGGTAGCGAGTAGCGAATGACCCCCTAGTTCAAAGAAGTTATCCTTAACGCCAATGCCTTCAACTCCTAAGATTTTACTCCAGATTTGAGCGATTTGAGCTTCAATAGGCGATCGCGGTAAAACGAAGCCAGTGGAAAGATTTCTCGTGGCTGTATCAGGCGTTGGCAGAGCGCGACGATCCACCTTGCCATTGGGGGTTAAAGGCAGGTCATTGAGAACAACAAAAGCTTGCGGCACCATGTAATCGGGTAGCTTCTGTTGGATATATTCACGCACCTGTGGCACTAGCTTTTGAACTAACTTGCCGGATAGAGGATTGTTAGTGTAGTCAGTCCAGGGTTTGGTAATGACGGCTGAAGTATCCCAAAAAGCGATCGCTGCTTGTGCATCAGATGTCTGCGTTGAACTATTGCGGCAGAACAACACATCATAACAACCATCCTGGCTACTCTCCCACCAACTTAAGTGGACGCTGTAACCGAGTTGCTGCCCCAACTGGTAAAACTGTTCTGGATTGATCCCAACTATTGGCTGTTGTGCTAATACCTGCCGCAGTTGGTTGACTGTTTCCACAGCCGGGGGATTTTCCAACCACTGCCAAATCTGTAGTGCTTGCTGTACCCGTTGATTCGGCACGCGCCTAATTCCCAACAGTTCTGGCTGCTCTTTATGCAGTTGATTTTGAATTTCTGTAAACGAGAGCTTGTCTAGTTGCCAATTTAACCAAGCAACGGTATTTGCTTGAACATTAGTACCGACATGGAGGGTAACATCGTAGCGGAATTGGGTTAGCTCATTTTGCGCGTAACCACGTTTGGGCTGAATTTCTACCCAACCAATCTGGGGAAAACGTGTCTGGAGGGCAATGAAGAAACCCGGATCAATAACCAATTCTTCCTCGGCGGCCAGACTCTGGTGTACCATTCGCTGCCATTGCTCAATAGTTCTATCCGACTCTGCTTGGGACAACTGCACGGCTGCATGGTATTGCTCCAGTAATGGCAAGCTGCGGACATCGCCCACGAAAATCGTACCCTGTTGAGTAATTGTGGCAATCGCTCCTTCTAAAACCTGCAACAGATACTCAATGCTGGGGAAATACTGCACTATTGAGTTCAAAACAACAGTGTCGAATTCTCCTTGCGGGATGCCTTCAAAGTTATCTGCCATTTGGTGCAGCAGGCGCACATCTTCTAGACCCTCAACTGTGCTGCATATCTGCTCAACGTGCTGTATGGCGGCGATAGAATAATCGGTTCCCCAATACTGTTGAGAGTGCTTAGCCAGACGAGATAGCAGTAAACCTGTTCCACAACCAATTTCTAATACGCGCTGAGGAAAGTTAGCTTGAATCCGGCTGACTGTACTCTCAACCCACTCCTGCATTTCCAGATCGGGAATTGGCTGTCTGGTATAACTACTGTTCCAACCAGCAATATTAAATGTGAGGTCATCTGTGGAGGTTTGATTTTGGCTGTAGAGTTGTTCATAGAGCGTTTGCCAATCATTAACATACTCACTCTGCCATTGCGCAACCTGCTGGGGTAATGTTTGACGATGAAGTGCAGGAACTAAATATGCTACCAGACGTTTATCGCCAGGGGTGTCTTCTCTTACAACCACAACACTCTCTTGCAACAAGGGGTGTTGACTCAAAACTGTTTCAATTTCTCCCAACTCGATACGGAAACCCCGTATCTTCACCTGATAATCGATCCGACCGAGAAATTCAATATTCCCATCACTCAGGTAACGTGCCTTATCTCCAGTTTTGTAGAGGCGGGAACTGGGGAAGGTGGGGCCCCCTCTGCGGATAAGGGGTAATGGGGATTGGGAATCAGGAAGAATGTCTCCTCCTCTGCCCCCCGGCTCCTCTGTTCCCCTGCCTCTTAAGAAAGGATTAGGAATAAATTTTTGGACAGTTAACTCTGGTTGATTGAGGTATTCTTTTGCTAGACCATCACCCCCAATGTAGAGTTCTCCTGGTACACCAACGCCCACAGGCTGTAGTTGAGGATCTAATAAATAGATTTGTGTGTTGGAAATTGGCTGCCCGATGGGAATAGTTGTAGCGTCTTCCGGGACATCCTGCACTAAATACCAGGAACTAAATGTGGTATTCTCTGTTGGCCCATAAACGTGCAGTAATCGCTGTGGCGCACCATTTTCCAGTACTTCTTTCACCCATTTAGGATCGACAGCTTCACCTCCAAATAGGAGATGTCTTAGTGAATTGAAAGCATAGGGGACTTCCTGAGCAATTTGATTGAACAAGGCAGTTGTCAAGAATAATACGCTGATTTTATGCGATCGCATAAAGGCGGCGAAATCTTTGGGCGAAAGAGCTAAATCTTTGCTCACCCCTACCAACCTTGCTCCGTTTAGTAGCGCTCCCCAAATTTCAAAGGTAGCTGCGTCAAAGGCGTAATTTGCAGCTTGGGCAATGACATCTGTGGGTTCTATATTGATGTAGTTTGTATTGATTACCAAGCGATTCACGGCTCGGTGAGTCACAGCTACTCCTTTGGGTTTCCCTGTGGAACCTGAAGTGTAAATTACATAAGCGAGATTATCGGGTGTTACTTCTGCTATGGGGTTTTGCTGGCTGAAGAGAGCGATCGCATCTGCATCAGTATCAAAGCAGACAACACGCGCTTGGTGTTTGGGAATTGCATCGGTTAATTTCTGTGTTGTCAACAATACCGATATCTGAGTGTCTTCTATGATGAAAGCTAAACGCTCTTGAGGATAATCTGTATCCAAAGGCACATACGCCGCACCCGCCTTGAGAATTGCCAATAACCCGATCACCATAGATACAGAACGTTCGACACAAATACCCACCAGAACACCTGGTTTCACGCCCAGTTTTTGCAGATAATGTGCTAGTTGATTTGCCTGTGCATTCAACTCCTGATAAGTGAGCTTTTGTTGCCCAAAAACCACCGCGACTGCATCAGGAGTTTGTTCGGCTTGGACTGCAAACAAATCATGGATACATTGGCCTGCTGGATAATTCGTTTGGGTGGCGTTCCACTCTACTAACAATTGCTGCCTTTCTTGTGCTGTCAGTAGAGGTAATTGGCTGACTGGTTGTTCTAAGTTAGTAACGATCGCCGTTAATAAATTTTGGAAATGTTTCATCATCCGGGCGATCGTCGCCGCATCAAATAAATCGCTGCTGTAACAGCAAAAGCCCTCAAGACCTTCAGGAACTTCCCAGAAGTGAACTTCTAGGTCAAACCGCACCGCCTCAAGCCCCCAATGCATTTTATCGACCCTTAAACCAGGCAAATCCCAAGGGTTGGTTGGCGCATTCTGAAGGGCAAACATCACTTGCACCAGTGGGTTGCGATCTAGGTTGCGCTCCAGTTGCAACTCTTCAACTAACATCTCAAAGGGTAAATCCTGATGATCGTAAGCGTTTTGAGTCACCTGTCGCACTTGCTCCAGCAAGGCTTTCAAGGTCAGTTCTGAGGACAGATCGAATCTCAATGCCAGAGTATTGACAAAAAAGCCAATTAACCCTTCAATTTCTTTACGATTGCGATTTGCGATCGGGGAGCCAATTACAAGATCCGTTTGACCACTGTAGCGAGACATTAACACGACAAATCCCGTCAACAGTGTCATAAACAGAGTCGTTCCAGACTTGTGGCTCAGTTGTCTAAGCCGAGAGGTGAGCAAGGCATCTAGTTGAAATCGCTCTGTTCCTCCTCGAAAAGTCTGGATAGCTGGACGGGGGCGGTCTGTAGGCAATTCTAACAAAGGTGGCGCTGCCGCTAACTGTTGTTTCCAGTAAGTTAACTGAGGTTCAAGTACCTGAGTTGTCAGCCATTGGCGCTGCCATAAGGTAAAGTCGGCATACTGTACAGATAACTCTGGTAATTCAACCGCATTACCCGTGGTAATAGCTCGATAATGGGCAGACAATTCGCAGTTCAAAACGCCTATTGACCAACCATCAGCAGCAATATGGTGAATGGCTATCAGTAGTACATACTCGTCAGTCGCAACTTGCCACATCTTGACCCGCAACACCGGATCTTTAGTTAGATCGAATGGTTTGTAGGCTTCTTCGATCGCTAGTTGCTCTACTTGTTTCCAGGGGTCTGCCACATTTTGTAGATCCATCACTGGTAATGTTATGGCTATATCAGGGCCTATTACCTGTATTGGCTTGTCATGCTTGATCTCAAAACGAGTTCGCAGAACTTCATGCCGCCGCACCATCTCCCCAACCGCTTGTTCCAAAGCTTTGATATTGAGATTCCCCACCAAACGCATGGCGAAAGGCATTGTGTAAGCACCACTTTCCCCTTCTAGGTGATGAAGAAACCACAGGCGCTCTTGCGCCCAAGATAAAGGTATGTCTTGTCTTGTGGAAACGGGTAAAATTGCCGGAAGCATCAGACTCGAACCTGTTTTAAGTTCACGTAAGATAACTTCACTTAACTGTGCGATCGTCGGTGACTCCAATAGCGATCGCAAGGGCAATGAAATCCCAAAAGCTTCTGGTAAGCGGGAAATAACTTGAGTAGCTAGCAGGGAATGTCCCCCTAGTTCAAAGAAGTTATCATGAATGCCAACTTGCTCTACTTTTAGGACTTGCGCCCAAATTTGTGCCAGCCTTTCCTCAATTGGAGTGCGCGGAACGATAATTTCCTGAATGTTGATTCCTTTAATTAGGCTCGCGCGATCAATTTCGCCGTTTTCGAGACAAGGCATTTGGGGCAGTGGTACTAAGTTGCAGGTGCAAGAAGTTCCAAAGCAATCTTGCACTGGCAAGTCTGGTAATTGAACCTCGTTACTACTGGCCGTAAAATAAGCAGTCAACTTCTGTAAATTAAAAGCTGACGACTGCCAACGTTGAATGTTTTGGTTGCTGCCATCCAAACCTATCAATAGATGCGTTTGCTGATGTTGTAAGCTGGCAAGCATTGAAGATATTGCTTGAGAAGAAGACATTACATAAAAACCTTTGGCACGGATCAAATTCTTCATCTGATATCCTTGACTCATCCCTGTCTCATCCCACATACTCCAAGCAAGACAATAGCTTGCTAATTCACTCTGGGAATTTTGGTAATAAGAAAAGTGATCGAGAAAACTATTGGCAGCAGCATAAGCCCCGACAGCAGTGCTGCCAAAAAAACCGTGCGCTGAAGAAAAGTTAATAAAAATACTGCCCTTATTGTCTTTCACCAATTGGTGCAACGCCCAAGTACCCAACACCTTAGGACGCAGTATTGCTACTAAGTTTTCCTGAGTTTCTTCAAGTATAAGTTGTTCGTGGAAAGTTCCGGCTAAGTGAATTATTCCATCTAGGTTATTACCCCATTGATATTGAGCTTTTTCAACTATTATCTGCAATTGTTTCAAGTCACAGATGTCAATAGCTTCGTAAATTACCTCTCCTCCAAGCTGTTCTAGTTCCTGATAAGCTTTCAGGCGTTGTGCTATTGTATCTGTTTTCTCTTGATTAGCCTTCCAATTACTTTTATCTGGTAGAGGAGTTTTGCCAACCAACAGTAACCGAGCTTGGTGATATTTCAGCAAATACCGCGCAATTTCAATACCTATACCACCGAGTCCTCCGGTAATTAAATAAGTTCCTCCTTGCTTGAAGCTGACGGGGGATTTAGGTTTTATAGTCCAATCAACTTTTTCTAGGCGAGGAACTAAACGCTGCCTGTCCCTGTAAGCTACCTCTCGTTCTTTAGAGGAAACTTGCATCTCTTGCAATATATAAGCTCCATTTGTTTCAACTTCAGTGAAAGGCAAATCAATGTGGCGACAGTTCAACCAAGGTAATTCTTGAGGAATAGTTTTCAGCACCCCTAATACTGCTGATTTCTCGTAAGCTATTGGGTCAGATGAGGAAATAAACTGGATATGACTAGAAATAAATGATAATTGCACCGAGTGGTCAAAACCTTGAACTTTAGCTAAAGCTTGAACCAGGAACAATAGACTAAATATTCCATTTTCTTGTGCTTGTTCGAGAGCATCCAAAGTTTGGACTTCGCCGCTATATCGGTCATAAGTCCATAGGTGAAGTATTTGTCCGATGATTATGTTGTCTGCCACCAACGATTGGAGTAATCGTTCGTAGTCCTTGGATTGTCCTGGAGTTATCGCGTAGCTTGAACGATTAATTTTACGAAATTCTTCTCCGGGTGAAACAATTATATATGGCAGATTACGCTCTGATAATCTCTGACATAAATATGCTCCTAAGCCGAATGAATCTAGAAATACTAGAGTGGAATTAATAACAGTTAAAGAAGAATTATAAGTAATGGGATTTTTTGGCTGCCATACTTGACGGTAAAACCAGTCGGGAATGGTATTGGCGTTACGCAGTAATATATCAATTCGTTTAATAAGGGAGTGAAATTCACCTATTTGGAAGCGCTGACTCAATTGCGATCGCTGGATTTTACCAATAGCGGTTTTAGGAATAATTTCTTGATTTACTGGAATTAGATAATCTGGGTTTATTCCCACCTTATTGACAACAGAAGTGCGAATTTCCTTAAGCAGATTTACTAAATTACCATCATCAGAGAGAGAAGTATTGAAAAAGATAGCTAGTTTATCAGTATTGATTCCTGGTTCTCTCACTGCACAGGCAGCTGTATAAGAAAGTTCTACTCCTTTAACTTCTTCAACGGCAGCTTCGATTTCGTGACAGTAGTAGTTGAGTCCATTAATGATAATTACATCTTTCTGCCGTCCAGTAATAGTTAAACGCCCTTGATATAGAAATCCTAAATCTCCGGTATTAAACCAACCATCGGGGGTAAAAACTTCTTGGTTTGCCTGTATATTTTGATAGTAACCAGAAGTGACAGATGCACCTTTGACTTGTAAACGACCAATCGTACCTTCTGTAACTATCTGTTCGTTTTCATCAACAATCCGCAGTGAAGCGCCAGCAATTGGAAGTCCAAGTTCTACAAATAAAGCGTCATCTGATGAAGTTTCTAGAGAAAAGCTATCAGAGTAAGTAATACCAGAAGAGGTTTCGCTCATCCCAAAGGCTGGATGAATCGCATTCGTTGGTAAACCATAACGGCGAAGCAGCTTTAAAAAACTCCTGGCTATCTTAGTGACAATGGGTTCCCCAGCGTTAATTATAAAACGCATCGACGATAAATCCCAATGTTTTTGGTGAATATCGATCGTGCGATACCGTTCGCGCAGCATTCCGTAGGAAAGGTCGCCAAGGGCCTCGCAGATTAGCGAAAAGGCAAAATTAGGTGCCCAACTAATCGTAGCTTGGTGTTTATCAATCAAATCTAGCCACAACAACGGATTTTGCACAATCAAGTTAGTGGGTACATGAATTTGCTGACAACCTAAGTCAACAGCCATAATGCTTAAGGAAACTAGCGCACCCACATGATCCAGAGGCATCCAGTTTAAAATGCTTTCCTGAGTGGAAAAATTGCCCATCAAAACTAAGCCACCTGTCATACTCAATAAATTGCGATGATTTAGCATCACACACTTGGGTATACCAGTGCTGCCAGAAGTCAAAAACAAAATCGCTAAATCTTCTGGCTGACTTTGATGCAAATTGAAATCCGCCTCGCACTCACGCAACTTTTCAATAGTTGCAACTTGAAAGTTTTCTAAATTCAGAAACTTTGAGAAGTCATCAATATTGGAAGCTAAAGAAGCGTTGGTTAGTACAAGGGGTTTGCCCAGCATCTGCCAAGTGTTTTGAAGTTTGCTGGCGATAGTATTAGCTAGTTCGTATGTCGGGGCAATGGATATTGGCACTGGAACAAAGCCCCCTAGCACACAACCCCAAAAAGCAGAGAGAAAATCTTGGTTGTCTTCTAGTTGAAAAATTACTTGATCTTGGGGCTTTAGTCCTAGCTTTCTGAATCCCGCTAAAATCCGTTGAGCATCTTGCCACAATTCTCCATAAGATTGAACTTTGTCACTACCATCAGACTGAATGTAGATGATACCTTGAGTTGAATGTTGGGCAGTTCGTTGTAGTAATTCTTGTAAAGTTTTAGGAGCATCTTCGGGGTATTGCAGTGGTTCCCCATGACTAATAGCTAGCTTTTTTGACGAAGACAGCTTCTTGTTTTCTATCTTCTGACTAAGTATAGTTGCTTGTACCTTTTGCTGGCTATCTTCAGAAGCGAGCGCTTGATTGTTACCTAGCAAATCTTGTAAGTGGACAGAAGGAATACTTCTAATAAAAGGTTCAACAACCACCGCAACACGTTCAATTTCTGACAATGACTTTAGTTGCTCCTCTATCCGATCCATTAAGTCAGAGTCAATAATTTCTAAACTGGCTAGAGCAGCTTCATCTACCTGCCCTGTATTCGTTAGGGGTATGGTGGAGACTGGTACCAGTGCTGTGGGTATCAATTTGCTAGGCAGAATTGTTTTCAGGTGAGACAAAAATTGTTCGGCTAGAAATAAGCTTGATGGAACTATATACGCAACTAATTCCTGTTTTAGCTTTTCTCTTTCTCTCTTTATAACTACACAATCATCTACAGCTAAACTCGATCGAATAGCAACTTCTATTTCTCGGTATGTAAAACTTTTGTTACTTAAATTTTCTAAAATTTGACTAGAATTATCTAACTGCATTAGCTTCTATTTCCTATTTTAATCTTACTATGAATTAAAATGATTACTAATTTGGAAGCAAAATCATAATTTATTTGTAAGTAGGTGGACAGGAAAAAACTCAACTATGTAACGCTACATTAAGAACTAGCCGACTGGAACTTGAAACGTTCTGTAGTCCGATCTTCAACTTGATTTCTGGCTTCTACACCGTTCATCACGGCATAAGCAAGGTCTAAGTCGTTTTCAAACATCTATCCTACCAGTTTATGGGTTTTGAGTTGATGCCATTCCGACTCAATCGGATTTATTTGAGAGCAATAGGCCGACAAAAAGAATCATAAGTTATCTATTAAACTAGATAATTGCTTTTCTGTCAAGGCGTTAGCCCTACTAAAGCTAATTTTCCTAGAGAAGCAGAAATTAGTCCAGTGTGGCAGGTGGACAGCCAAAGGCTACAGCATATTGGATTAAACGCTCAGCTTGCCTTTCTAGATAGGATTTGTTCTCCGAACTAGACACCCTTGCATAAATGCAAGCGACTGTTGTATACGCAACTGGGTAAGCTCATCTAATTTTGTAGCGAATGGACTTGACAAAAGAGCCATGAGCTAGAATTTCTTCTATGAAGGTGAGCGAAGGTGCTATCGTGTGCCTAGGCTCTATCTGAGATAAATTTAACCTTATAGCCTTAATCTATTACCCATTTTAATACCTCCGGGTTTTTGTTATAGCGGTAGGTTACACCATCCTTAGTAGTAACAGACTTTTGTTGACTAGCCTTGGTTCGGATCGTAGTAAGAGAATAGTCTGTTAATGTCTGAAGCTCTTTATGAGAAAGTCCTATAATTGTGGCACTTGCTGCTGATTCTAGTTTTATTTTAAGTTCATTTTTCGGGTAAATATCTATCGTAACTTGCTCCTTTTGTGATGGGTTAACAACAATTCCTTTTTGCAATCGATAATCTTGTATAGAAACAAGTTGCCAATTAGATTCTTGTGAAAGCTCTAACACCCATTGATGATAATTAAATAAGCTTTCTCTATGACCAACGCTGATAAAAGTTGTTTTCGTTGATTGTAATTGTTCATATAAATTACCTTCGTTATTTAAATCTAAAGCACTCGTTGCTTCATCTAAGATAGTGAAACTAGGACGTGTAATTAATAGCCGCGCAAAAGCGAGGCGTTGTTGTTCTCCTAAAGACAATATATTTTCCCAAGGAACTTCTGTATCAAAGCCATCTACGCGGGTAAGTAAGTGTTGCAGGTTAACTTGTTGCAAAATGTGTTCAAGTTGGCGATCGCTAATTTTCCTGTCTGTGTGAGGATAGAGCAACTGTTCGCGCAAAGTCCCTAAAATGATATAAGGCCGTTGGGGTAAGAATAATACTTCTTTTAGGGGAGGACGCACTAGACGGCCAGTCCCCGCATTCCACAAACCAGCGATCGCTCTTAATAAGGAACTTTTACCCCTACCACTAGGGCCAACAATCAATAACCCTTCACCTGGCTCGACAGCAACTGACAAATTTTCAACAATCACCTGTTCGTAATTTGGCGTTTGTAAAGTGACATTCTCAAAAGCTAACCGTTCTTCTTCTAGAATTTTAATAGTACTAACGTTCTCTGGTTGTTTACTAACAGCCTGTAGCGCATCCGAAAACTCTGCTAAACGCTTTACATAGCCAGAAAATCGCCCTGAGTTCCCAAACTCCGCTATTAGTTCTCCTAGAGCATTAGAAAACATAAAGCAAGCAAAACTAGCTTGGTTAATTTGTCCATAATCAATTTGATCCTGAAGAAATAAAGGTGTAAGAATGAACATCGAGAATACGCTAATGGCAGACTGATATGCTCTGCCAAAAGCGTCTTGTCCCCTCTCTAAATTCAGCCTGCGTTCAGCAGTTTTTAAAACATTATTAAATCGGCGCTGAATTATATTTAATTCTTCATCTTCTCCATGAAAAAAAGCGATTGATTCAGCGTGGTTACGAACATGAGTTAAGCAATAGGCAAAATCTGCTTTAAATGCAAGTTCTTCTTGGTTAACTTTATTTATTCCTTGATTCAAGTAAACAGCTATTAAATTACCTACAATTGTATAAATAACTAAATAAATTGCGATTTGTG
The DNA here is from genome assembly GCF_036701805.1 of Microcoleus sp. N3A4. Lineage (NCBI taxonomy): Bacteria > Bacillati > Cyanobacteriota > Cyanophyceae > Oscillatoriales > Microcoleaceae > Microcoleus > Microcoleus sp. N3A4. The sequence continues at coordinate 3,758 of NZ_JAUBRJ010000076.1, read as the reverse complement.
AAGAAACTAGCCAGAGAATTATCAAAGAACTTCCCATTTCTAAAGATTTTTCTAGTAAAGAAGATGATAATCTCAAGCCAATGCTAGTAATAGGTTCTATTTCTTGGGATAAGCGTTGATCTGGATTATCTATATCAGATTGGAAATTGATTTTATAATAAGCTTGATTGCTTAAATATTTTTCTAATACATGAATATTTAGCCATTTGTACCAGTCAAGAATTATTTTTTTTCTGACATATCTCAAAAGAGTCACTAACAAGACCATCCCTACAATAATGAGACTGGAAAGCCATAAAGTACCATTATATTTATCAAGGTCTCTTTGTTCAATAACGATATCAATTACATAGCGATTCCAGTAACTATTTGCAGTATTTGCACCGACAATTACGACTATTAATAATACTAAGAGAATAAGCATTCCCCATGAGCGAATCACATCTGAAAATGCTCTTCCTTCTGCTTTTGTTGGATACCAATAAGGTTGAGCAACTACTTTCACATCCTGCCAAAATTGAATCAAGGCTGAAAAAGGATTTGTTGTGTTTTGCTCAGGCACAGATGGAGTTTGCATATTCTAAAAATGTAGCCGTTACTAATTACACTAGGAATTTTAAAGTGGCCTTTGAGAATCAAGTTAGACTCAGAGGCCATTTTTCTTTTTAGAGAATGGCTGAAAACTTTTATGGTGTTGTATTCGAGATTTGTAGATCCCCCTAAATTCACCTTTTTAAGGAGGACTTTAAATGAACTACCCCGCCCACAAGGGGACGGGGCTTCTCAACTCAACAGCAACAGCCTCCACAGATGACTTGCGTTCCCGATGCAGGCTTACATTGCCTACGAAAGGCAGTAGCGCTGGTTCCCAACGCTAATATTCGTAAGCCCTCATCTCGAATATCGATCGCGACGTTCACATCTCTGTCGTGATGTGTTTTGCAGCTAGGACAAGTCCAACTGCGAACATCTAGCGACAGACTATCAATTTGATTGAGGCAAACATGATAAATCTTACTTGAGGGGAAAAATCGATTGATTTCTAAATAGGTCTTTCCATCAAATTCAGCCTTGTATTTCAATTGTCTGGTGAATTCCGACCAACCAAAATCACTAATCGCTTTTGCTAGGTTGTGGTTTTTCACCATGTTCTTGACTGCCAGATTTTCAACGACGATGACTTGGTTTTCGTTCACCAGTTTGCGAGAGAGTTTGTGCTGGAAGTCTTTACGGGTGTTAGCAATGCGCTCATGCACCCTAGCTACAAGTCGTCTTGTTTTGGCTCGACGCTTTGAACCTTTTTGTTTACGAGATAGCTTTTGTTGTTTCCGTTTTAAGTTGCGTTGATGTTTCTTAAGAGGCTTTGGGTTGTCAAATTTAGAACCATCGGATGTAATCGCAAAATGGGTTAAGCCAACATCAATACCTACAGCTTTAGCTTGACTACCGATCTCAGGCTCCGGTAATCCATCATCAAACAACAAAGAGGTATAATACTTGCCAGCCTTGCTCATGCTGACGGTGACGGTTTTTAATTTACCGTCAAAAATGCGGTGAATCCTTGCCTTCACCTCACCAATTTTAGGCTGCTTAATCTCTCCGTCTAACAACTTAACGTGCTGCGGGTACTGAATCGACTGCTTACCATGCTTGCTTTTGAAATTGGGGTATTTAGCCCGTCCCTCAAAAAAATTGATGAACGCCTGTGACAGATTTAACGACACCGACTGAAGCACTTGAGAATAGCACTCAGCTAACCAGGGAAACTCTTTTTTGAGTTGAGGTAGACGGTCGTTGTATCCCTGTCTTGATAACCCCTTGCCTGTTACCTTGTAGGTTTCGTTGTTCAGGTTCAGAGCATAATTCCACCACCATCTAGCGCAGTCAAAAGCCTTTGATAAAGGTACTTGTTGCGCCTGAGATGGATAGATTCTGACTTTAACAACGTTCTTCATTGTACCTGACTGGGGTGGTGGCACAATTGTACTTTAGCACAAAAAATATCCGTGGTAAATTGCATAGATAATAGTCAATCGGCGCGGCATCGAACCGCTCCGATTGACTCGCCTCTCATCCCCACCCACAAGGGGATAGGGAATTCCCGGCGAATTTTTAAATTTCCTCCCTTTTTAAGGGAGACCAGCTACGCTGTAAGCGTTAAGGTAGGGTAGCAACTGGCGTGGCTTAGGGGGGCAAATCGAATGCACTAGTAGAGCACGGCGTAAATAAAGCAACTATTTCAAATCGTTCAAAAGCTTGTCTTCTAAGCTTTTTGACTTTTGAACGCCAGTTGCTACCCTGCGGGAACGCTAAGAGCGAACAAGTCGGCAGAGCCGCCCAACGCACTGGCTCCTTTTGACTTCCGCCTTGCGGTACTAGGTTAATGGTTCGTCATCAATTTCGACTGTTCTCGGAAAAGGGCCTTGGTCAGGCTCAGTAACTACTACTGGGCTAATATGATGTTTCAGTTTGAGTTTTAACTCATCTGAAATGGGCAATTCTTGAATTTCTTTGAGAAGAAATCTGACAAGTTCAGTTTTGCTACGTTCTGTATAGATGAGCTTGAGAACGTTTTCAATTCCAAATCCCGCTATATATTCCCCTAGAACACCTACGAGCCCAAGCAAGCCTAAACCTCCTAGGAGGCCTAAAGGCCCGCCCAGCGATGAAAGCATAGCGACAACGGCAGCCACACTACCCCCTGATGTAGCCGTTGCAATCACGAAAAGTATGCCAGGAAGGCCTAAACCAGAAATTTTTTTGACGAGTTCATCCATTGTACTTACCTACAATCCTTATAAAGTGAAAAAATGACTAAGAGAGTCATTAGTGAACTACCGACACTCCCGCAAGCGGTGAGTGTAGGCTTCTGGCTTCATTGACAGATGCCCCTTTCCCTTTTGAGTAGGTGGTCTTACTCCGCCTCGGCTCAGTAAGAACGGGGTTCCCTCCGCCCCTCATAGATAATATCCGAATTCCTTCATTCCTTATATTCAGTGCTGCATTACCATCACGGTCATGATGAGTACCACACGATGGACAATCCCATTCACGAATATCGAGTGTTAACTCATCAAGGACGTGACCACAGCATGAACACGTTTTGGAACTGGGAAAGAATCTTCTTATTTCTATAAGTTGACCATCTTCACGCTTCAACTTGTAGTCTAGAAAGTTAACAAACATTCCCCATCCCACGTCGGATATCGAATTTGATAGCTTGCGGTTCCGTACCATTCCCTTGACGTGAAGATTCTCCAGAACAATGATTTGGCTTTTATCTATAGCGTTTCTCAGGTAGATGAGGTATATATCAAAACTCGAAAACCTTGATATTCATAGAATCTGGCGTACCTCATCTTTTTGAGAAAGGCTATACCAATACTTCGGACAGTTTTTCTATGGCCCAATGACTTATCCTCGCTTGACTTCGCAGCCCCTGTGGATAATTAAATCAAAGTCATGTCCACCCCTGACGCGGCATTTAATTCGACTTTTTCACGATCCTTAGCCTGTAAAGCTTGTAGTATCGTTCCAAAAACTGTCCGGAGTATTGTTGTAAAGAAATTAAAAATATTACATTTTGCACCAACTAACTGGTGCAAAATAGACCTCTCCAAGAATTGCGAAATCTTTTGTCAGAGCGGATGAGAGCAGTTTTTCATTACTTTTTAATGGCCTGCTCAAAGAACGGAATTATAAGGGTTTTCAGCATTTATTGTTGAAAACTTGCTCAATTATAGGAGGTTGAATACTAA
>NZ_JAUBRJ010000075.1:0-38715 GCF_036701805.1 Microcoleus sp. N3A4 | reverse complement strand
CAGGGTCAAATCACTTTGAATGTCTTTCTGGGAGAACAAGAAACCACAGATGTTTTTAATTTGCATTTCCGTATTCGGGATACTGGGGTGGGTATTGCAGCAGCAGAACTGCCAAAACTATTTGATGCCTTTAGTCAAGCTCAAGCTGGAAAAGATCTGCAGGAAGGAACGGGTTTAGGTTTAGCAATTAGCCGGAAATTTGTGCAATTGATGGGTGGGGATATTTCTGTAGAAAGCGAATTAGGAAAAGGTACAAGTTTCCAATTGTATATTCAGACCAAATTGGGTCAAGAAACAAACAGCAAGAGTACAGGAGAATATCCAAGAGTGCTGGGACTGGTACCCGGTCAACTTAGCTACAAAATTCTCACAGTCGATGATAAATCTATTAATCGACAATTACTAATTAAGTTGTTGAGTCCCTTGGGATTTGAGGTGAAAGAAGCTAGTAACGGACAAGAGGCGATCGCCATTTGGGATGAATGGGAACCGCACCTAATCTGGATGGATATGAGGATGCCAGTTATGGATGGCTACGAAGCGACAAAATACATCAAATCTACCACCAAAGGCAATGCTACGGCTGTCATCGCGTTAACGGCGAGTGTGTTGGAAGAAGAAAAGGCGATCGTGCTTTCGGCTGGATGTGATGACTTTGTTCGCAAACCCTTCGTTGAACACACCATTTTTGACGCACTAGCCAAGCATTTGGGAGTCAAATATATCTATGCAGAAACAATATCTCCTGTCTTGGATGATACAGAAACAAGCCCCTTGACATCGGCAGATTTAACCTGTATGACTCAAGAATGGATTAGTCAACTCTACGAAGCTGCACTTGAGGCAAATACTAACCTCGTGTTACAAGTTGTAGGAGAAATTCCCCAAACAGAAACTCGTTTGATAAAATCCCTTACAAAACTTGCCCGTCAATTTAAGTTTGAGCAGATTCTTGATTTAGTAGAACCCCCAAACCGCAATGTCTAAACTACTCAGATACGTTAGTATTTTTGTCATTACCTGCTGTCTGCTATTTGCTTGCCATGCTTCAAGACCAACCGAATTAAAACGCCCTCCCTTGAAAGTAGGATTTACCATTTTTGTTGGCTATAATCCAGTTATCATTGCCCAAAAAAAAGGATTCTTCAAAGCACAAGGAGTAGACGTGGAAATAATTTATATAAATTACAGCCAATTGCAACAAGCAGATTTCAGTGCCGGGAAGTATGATGGTGGTGGATTTGCCTTGGGAGGTTTTATGAGCTTGAGTGCCACAAATCCCGATATCCAAACTGTCATGGTTGTAGATGAAACCACAGGCGCAGATGTGGTAGTTGCACAATCAAAAATTAAAACCGTAGCTGACTTGAAAGGGAAAAAGGTGAGCGCAAATCTAGGCGCATTTAGTGAAGTTTTTGTCACTGAGATGTTAAAAACTGCCAACTTAACGAAGGAAGATGTAAATCTAGTTAAATTCGACGCTTACGAATTTCCCCAACGCTTTAAAAGCAATGAAATCCAAGCTGGACACACTTGGGAACCCTATCTTTCTGAAGCCATAAAATTAGGAGGTCACATCCTATTTACCAGCAAACAAACTCCTGGCTTGATTTTAGATGTGGTTGCCTTTCGCGGTGAAGTAATCCGCGAACGTCCTGAAGATATTCGTGCATTTATTCGAGCATGGCTGCAAGCCGTGACCTACTGGGAAGCAAATGTTGAGGAAGGAAACGCTATCATTAGTAAAGCATTAAATATTCCTAGCAATACACTATCTCTAGAGGGCATAAACCTCACTAATCTTGAGGAAAATAAGAAATTTTTTGACCCTAGCAGCAGTCAGTCTATATACAAAAAAGCTAAGATATATACAGACTTTTTTATTCGCTCTGGCGACGTTACACGCATTCCCGCTATCAAAACTTTGTTTAATTCATCTTTCTTATCTCCTTCTAATGTGCGCCCATGAATCACTCACTTTTAACCAGTATCCGTACCAAGTTAATCGTATCATTTCTTATGGTTGCGCTCATCCCTTTACTGTTGTTAAGTTATCTGAATAAACAGACAACAGAAAAGGCACTAACTGACAACGCACGACAAGCTCTATCTGCGGCAGCTAAGGAAACTGTTAACAGAATAGATGCGTTTATTGATGCTAATCTCAATGCCGTGCGCGTAGAAGCGATTTTACCAGGTTTATCTGCTTACCTGGGCCAAACGGTCGAACAGCGAAAGGATAGTCCTGAAATGCGGTTAGCGACAGAAACATTAATCCGTCTCAGTCGTAAAGATCTGCTCAATATTATCTCTTACGCTTTGCTAGATATAAACGGACGGAATGTTTTAGATACGAATACACGGGATATTGGTCGAGATGAATCCAGTCAAAATTACTTTAGAGAACCTCTGCAAACTCAGCTACCTTTTGTCTCTAGTATGAAGCTATCGCCAAAAATTCCCGATCTAATTCAACTATTTTTTAGTAGTCCTGTTCGCAATGCAAAGGGAAAGATATTAGGGATCTTACGGGTATCCTACAATGCCACAGTTGTTCAGCAATTAGTAACTCGACAAACTGAGCGACCTGGGGCTGAATTATCAGCAATTCTTTTAGATAAAAATTATATTTATCTAGCCCATAGCATAACACCTAAACTGCTTTTTAAATCCATTGTCCCTCTGTCGTCTGATGTCGCAACTCAACTACAAAGCGAAGGGCGTTTATCGAAGGGTTTGACTAAAGAAACTGCTACAAATTTACCCAAAATCAAGCAAGCATTAGATACCAAACAATCATCTTTAATAGCATCCTTAACAGAGAATAATAATCAGGCACATTTGATCGCGATCGCTCGTTTACAATATAAACCTTGGTCTGTGCTTTTTGCACAACCGCTAGCTGTGGCTCTAGCGCCTGTGCAAAAGCAAATTAGTGATGCACTATTCCTATTTACACTAATCGCTGGAGTAGTAACAATCATCGCCGTTGCCATTGGGCAACTACTGACTAAGCCATTGATTTATCTCGCTAATATCGTGGCTGAGTTTACTGCGGGTAACTTAAATATCCGGGTTAAGATTAACTCAAAAGATGAAACAGCTCAACTGGCACGAGCTTTTAATAATATGGCAGGACAGTTACAAACATCTTTTGAAACTTTGGAACAACGGGTAGAGGAACGAACAGCAGAGTTAGTCATTGCCAAAGAAAAAGCCGAAGTAGCCAATCAAGCCAAAAGTACATTTATTGCTAATATGAGCCATGAATTGCGATCGCCCCTCAATGCTATTCTCGGCTTTTCGCAATTGATGGTACGCGCCACAAATATGCCCACTGAACAATACGAGAATGCCGGAATTATCTATCGCAGCGGTGATTATCTGTTAACGCTAATTAATAATGTACTCGATTTATCAAAAATCGAAGCAGGTAAAACCACCCTGAATCTTACAGACTTTGACCTACATATCTTGCTGAATGATTTAGAAGATATGTTGCATCTGCGGGCTAATAATGCCGGATTGAATTTGGTATTCCAGCGAACAGAAAATGTGCCGCGCTATATCTGTACCGATCAAGTAAAACTGCGTCAGGTTTTAATTAATTTACTCAGCAATGCCATCAAATTTACTTCCCAGGGTCAAATCACTTTGAATGTCTTTCTGGGAGAACAAGAAACCACAGATGTTTTTAATTTGCATTTCCGTATTCGCGATACTGGGGTGGGTATTGCAGCAGCAGAACTGCCAAAACTATTTGATGCCTTTAGTCAAGCTCAAGCTGGAAAATATCTGCAGGAAGGAACGGGTTTAGGTTTAGCAATTAGCCGAAAATTTGTGCAATTGATGGGTGGGGATATTTCCGTAGAAAGCGAATTAGGAAAAGGTACAAGTTTCCAATTGTATATTCAGACCAAATTGGGTCAAGAAACAAACAGCAAAAGTACAGGAGAATATCCAAGAGTGCTGGGACTGGTGCCCGGTCAACTTAGCTACAAAATTCTCACAGTCGATGATAAATCTGTTAATCGACAATTACTAATTAAGTTGTTGAGTCCCTTGGGATTTGAGGTGAAAGAAGCTAGTAACGGACAAGAGGCGATCGCCATTTGGGATGAATGGGAACCGCACCTAATCTGGATGGATATGAGGATGCCAGTTATGGATGGCTACGAAGCGACAAAATACATCAAATCTACCACCAAAGGCAATGCTACGGCTGTCATCGCGTTAACGGCGAGTGTGTTGGAAGAAGAAAAGGCGATCGTGCTTTCGGCTGGATGTGATGACTTTGTTCGCAAACCCTTCGTTGAACACACCATTTTTGACGCACTAGCCAAGCATTTGGGAGTCAAATATATCTATGCAGAAACAATATCTCCTGTCTTGGATGATACAGAAACACGCCCCTTGACATCGGCAGATTTAACCTGTATGACTCAAGAATGGATTACTCAATTATACGAAGCGGCACTTGAGGCAAATACTAACCTCGTGTTACAAGTTGTAGGAGAAATTCCCCAAACAGAAACTCGTTTGATAAAATCCCTTACAAAACTTGCCCGTCAATTTAAGTTTGAGCAGATTCTTGATTTAGTAGAACCCCGGAGTGGCAATGAATCTTAATTCTAAAATCGAAAATAAAGGTAATATTTTAATTGTAGACGATCTTCTAGAAAATCTACAATTACTAAGCGATGCGCTCCTCAAACTCGGCTACACTGTTCGCAGCGTTACCAGTGGGCGGATGGCACTGAAAACGGTGAAGGTAAAGCGACCAGATGTGATTCTTTTAGATGTTAAGATGCCTGAAATGGATGGTTATCAAGTCTGTAGAACTCTCAAAGCGGATGCAGATTTTAGCCACATTCCAGTAATTTTCATTAGTGCTTTAGATGATGTCTTCGACAAAGTAACCGCCTTTGAGTCTGGGGCTATAGACTACATCACCAAACCATTTCAAATCGAAGAAGTAGTGGCGCGTCTGGAAAATCAGTTAACCATTCAACGCCAGCAACAGCTTCTGGAACAAGAAAACATTAAGCGCCGGGAAGCAGAAGAGGTACTTTATCAATCGAGGGCTTTACTGGCTAGTGTTTTGAATAGTTCCCTTGATGGTATTGCGGCAATGCAGGCTGTTCGTAATACCGAAACAGGGGAGATTGAGGATTTTCGGTGTTTACTCGTCAACCCCGAGATTTCTAGAGCTTTTAACAGTAGGCGTGAAGAGATGATTGGCAAATTGGTACTAAAAAAGTTTTTGACTAATATCGATCCAAAACTATTTAATTGCTTCGTTAATATTGTCGAGACGGGGGAATCTTTAGAACAGGATTTTTACTATGAATCAGGAAAATCTTGCTGGTTTCACTTCGTAGCAGTCAAGCTAGGAGATGGTTTCTCCATTACTATCCGTGATATCACCGCCCGCAAACAAGCCGAATTTGAATTACAACAACAAGCTAAAAATTTAGAACTTACTCTGCGCGAACTAAAGCGTACCCAAGCCCAACTCATCCAGAGTGAGAAAATGTCTTCTATTGGGAATCTGGTTGCAGGGGTAGCCCATGAAATTAACAATCCGGTGAATTTTATTCACGCCAATCTGATTCCTGCTACTGAATATTTCAAAGATTTATTGTATTTGGTAAAACTATATCAACAACACTTTCCCGATCCCCCGATACAAATTAAAGTAGAAATTGAGGCTATTAACCTAGATTTTATGCAAGAAGACTTGCTCAAACTTCTGAATTCTATGCAGCTAGGAACCGATCGCATTCAGCGAATAGTTTTGTCCTTGCGGAATTTCTCCCATCACGATGAGGCTGAATACAAACGAGTGGATATTCATCAAGGTATCGACAGTACGCTGATGCTCCTCCAAAATCGCCTGAAAGGCACAGCAGAACATCCAGAAATTATCGTGATTAAAGATTATGCTCAGTTGCCCAGAATTCAGTGTTATTCTGGTCAACTAAATCAGGTATTCATGAATCTTCTGGATAATGCTATTGATTCTATTTATACCCAATGTATCGGCGCTCAAGGACAAATAAAAATTAAAACTATGTTTGTGAACAAAAATCAAATATTAATTAAAATATCCGATAATGGTGTAGGAATTTCTGAGGAATTACACTCACAATTATTCGATCCATTTTTTACTACTAAACCCGTGGGAAAAGGTACGGGACTAGGACTGTTTATCTGTCACAAAATTGTGGTAGAGCAACATGGTGGCAATTTATATTGTAACTCGAATTTCGGAAAAGGAGCCGAATTTGTAGTTGAAATTCCCGTTACCAAATAATTGTGGATTGAGGATGCTGAATAAGCACTTACAACTAACTAATTAAAATTGATAAAGATATGAATAATGATTGTCAAGTTGAAAATAAAGGTAATATTTTAATTGTAGACGATCTTCTAGAAAATCTACAATTACTAAGCGAGGCGCTCCTCAAACTCGGCTACACTGTTCGCAGCGTTACCAGTGGGCGGATGGCACTGAAAACGGTGAAGGTAAAGCGACCAGATGTGATTCTTTTAGATGTTAAGATGCCGGAAATGGATGGTTATCAAGTCTGTAGAACTCTCAAAGCGGATGCAGATTTTAGCCACATTCCAGTAATTTTCATTAGTGCTTTAGATGATCTATTCGACAAAGTAACCGCCTTTGAGTCTGGGGCTATAGACTACATCACCAAACCATTTCAAATCGAAGAAGTAGTGGCGCGTCTGGAAAATCAGTTAACCATTCAACGCCAGCAACAGCTTCTGGAACAAGAAAACATTAAGCGCCGGGAAGCAGAAGAGGTACTTTATCAATCGAGGGCTTTACTGGCTAGTGTTTTGAATAGTTCCCTTGATGGTATTGCGGCAATGCAGGCTGTCCGCAGTCCCGAAACAGGGGAGATTAAGGATTTTCGGTGTTTACTCGTCAACCCCGTGATTGCTAGAGCTTTTAAAAGCAGTCGTGAAGAGATGATTGGCAAATTGGTACTAAAAAAGTTTTTGACTAATATCGATCCAAAACTATTTAATTGCTTCGTTAATATTGTCGAGACGGGGGAATCTTTAGAACAGGATTTTTACTATGAATCAGGAAAATCTTGCTGGTTGCATTTCGTAGCAGTCAAGCTAGGAGATGGTTTTTCCGTTACTGTCCGTGATATTACCGCCCGCAAACAAATAGAATTGGCTCTCCAAGATGCCAATCAAAAATTAAAAGAACTGGCAAATCTAGATGGTTTGACTCAGGTGGCTAACCGTCGCTGTTTCAACAGTCGCCTTCAAAGTGAATGGCAACGCCTAGGGCCAGAAAAGCAGCCACTTTCTCTAATTTTATTTGACGTTGATAAATTCAAATCCTATAACGACTACTACGGTCATCTGGCTGGGGATGATTGCTTAATTAGAATAGGGCAAACATTACAAAAAGTAGTCCGTCGTCCCACCGATTTAGCAGCGCGTTACGGTGGAGAAGAATTTGTGGTACTTCTGGCGAATACGGATTTAAAAGGAGGGATTAAGGTGGCACAAAACATTCAGCAAGGAATTCACGATCAGGCGATTCCCCATGCACAGTCTGACGTGAAGGAGATCGTCACAGTCAGTTTGGGTATTGCCTCACTCATACCCGCCTTGGAAGTTCAACCAGATACACTGGTAGCCTCTGCAGACAAAGCTTTGTACGATGCTAAACAACAGGGGCGCGATCGCTGGAGTACAAATTGTTGAAAAATCGGGGCGTTTTTTTGAGGAAGGGGGAATTATACCGTTAGACAAGACTTTTCGCCAGTTGTAATTCATCCTGGTTTTTTGTTGATAGTCAGATCGTCAAATTTTTGATAAGTAATACCAATTGGAAATATAGCCTTTCTTAAAAAGATGAGGTATGATTGACAGATTATATAACCACTTAAACGTATAGGGCTGAAGCCCAACTACGTACCTCATCTTTCTGAGAACGGCTATAGTCTTGCTGCAATTACCAATCTTATACAAATTATCTTTAATTTGCACAACCCCCCGCCGGACACGGCAGTGCCGTTTCCCTACATACGATTGCCTATAATTTCTATGTAGCAATATTTTTCATCATTAGTATAAGCTGTAGCTGGCGTTACAGATTAAGAGTGTAAATCCTAATTAAATATCTAAACCCGTGACTGCTAAATCTGGAGGATGTTCGACAACAAACTGATAATATAACTCTTGCTTTGCTTGCGGCGGCAGAGACATTATCCATTCCAGCAGTCCCATTTCACCTGCTACTATCTTCGGATTAGTGAGAGTCGATCGCACTTTGATTTGTTCATTGCGGCTGACTGGCAATTGCTCTTTTAGTGTCAGGTGTACCTGCACCTGCTGCAAGTTTGTCACATTTAATCGATAAGCGTAACTCGTCCGCCGCTGCTGGCCGATCAGTTTTTTATCTACTTGTCTTTCTACTAATTCCCGCTCTATTTTTAGCCCTTCATCTATTCCTAAATTAAGCTTGAATTCTTCACCGGGCGAAATATTTTCTAACTGTACAGTACCGACAAAAGTGTTGTCGCGAAAGATATTTGCTTTACCGGGTAGCAGAGTTGCACCTGTCATCGGATTGATTACAATTGCTTGCAAATAAGCAAAACTGACTAAACGCGGAACGGCGATGTATTGAGGTTTAGAGGGATAATTTTCGCTGAAAATCGTCACTTTGTGCGGTGTACCGTCGCTGGGAATATTGGTATTTCCGCCTACTTGAAATGAGACAGTGCCTCCTTCTGTTGATACTTTGGCTGTGGCTGTTGTAGCGTCTATGGGTGCGGGTGCGGCAGCAGCAGGGGGCATAGCCATCATTGCAAATTGTGCCTCGTCTTCCATCTCTAATTCCATATAGTCTCTTTCCATTTCTGCTTCCGCAGTCGGTCGGGTTTGTTTCATCAAAATTTGTCGGGATCGAGCAGATTTTGGGTGAAAAATATCGATAAACCAGGGTTGGAGTTTTGGTGGCAAAGTTCCCATTCCGGGTTTAGCTGTGGATAAAGTCAGCGCTACTCCCGCCCAATCTTCGCCTGTATTTTGATTGACTTCGGCTAGGTAATTGAGATTGATTTGGTTGTTGGTAGTATTTACTCGCAAGTCGTAAAGGGGAGTCCAATAAGCTCGCGTGACTGCATAGGAAACTTCTAGTTCAAAATTGCCGCTGCCGCTGGTTTCTATGGCAACAATGATGTTAAAACTTTGCTGGGAATGGGGAGTTTGTACTTGCCACAACTGCTGCCGTAAAGCTTCTATTTGCTTGTCTAATTCGCCCTGCTGTCTTTCGTATTGAGCGATCGCACTTACATATTTTAGGTAATTGGTTCCTAAAAAGTTGATCAATTCGCCTGTTTCGTTTAAACCTACCTGCTGTTTGGCGATGCTGCTGGAAAAGGAACCGACGCTTTTTTCGCTTAAACCTTCAACAAATTTGAGCTGAATTTTTCTAGCCGCTAACTTGTCTTCTATTGCCCGTTTTTGAGTTTCTAATTCTTGGATTTGTTGGGTTAATTCGGCAGTGCGATCGCCCGCAGGTTCGCTGCTAAACACTGTTTCGGTTCGCACTCCCAGCAATCGCACTGCAACTGTACCCGCACCCGTGGCCCTGACTGACTCTGTTTCGAGGGTTGCGGGGAGAGAGGCGATCGCCAATTCTCGCTCGTTTCCCGTCAAAGCCACCGTACCGCGCCGAGTCACCAAAGCGCGATCGGTATAAACAGTAACTTCTGATATGCGAGTATCCAGTGTTTTGATATTATCATGATTGAGTAAATACGAATCAGTCATTGCTACTAATGCCTTTACGAAACTCTTTTAGTGCTTCCAATGGCGACGCAAATAAAATGCAACGCTTCAACAAAGATAAGTCTAATTCTGGCAGCAATTCGCTGCTAGCAATCGGCTCATAACCCTGCTCTCGCAAGCGGTAAAGTTGCAGCGTTCCGTCTTCCCAAAACCATACTTCAGGCACACCCATCAGCCGATATTTCTGAAGTTTAATCGGGCTGCCGCTAATAATCACCACCTCAATGCACAAGTCAGGAACATCCTTATCTGTCCCGAAACAATAAGACAAATCTGACTGATATTCGACAACACCTTCAATTATCTGGCTATAACTGCCACTGGGAAAAAACTCAACTTCCTTTACTTCAAAATTATAGAGCAAAAGCAATCCTGCAATTATGGATTGAACCGCCTCATGAGGTTTACTAATTCCCACAATTTCTAATACTCCTTCACAGTCAAATAACCGCACTCCCGGCACATCCTCAAAACTAGCTTGAATTGCCTGGAATTGATGCCATGTCAAACCGCGGCAAGTGAAACGCTGTTCGACTGCGGGAGAAGTTGTTGGATTGTCTACAGTTTGAACCATGATTGTTTTATTGATGTTCAAAATGGTAGCAGTGGAGGGCGGGTTTATGAGATTATCGGTATGGGGTATGGTGCGTCGCTGCGAGATTTTCAAGCTTCGGGCGCAGATTGTCGATCGCGACGCACCCTACGGTATCTACGGTATGTTGTTTTTTATTCTTGCTTGTTTAATGTTAGCTCAGTGGCTCGATTCCTGCCAAATCCAAAATTTGAGGAATTAAATCTTCTCGTTTGACGGCCATCATGTGAACTCCTTGACAAATCTGCCGCGCTAGCTTGACTTGTTCGGCAGCAATTTTTATGCCTTCCTGCAAGGGTTCGGGAGCTTTTGCTAAACGATCGATCGTCTCTTGCGGAATGTGAACTCCCGGCACGTATTTTTTAATAAATTCAGCATTTTTAGCTGATTTAAACAGAAAAATTCCTGCTAAAATTGGTTTGTTGCAGCCAGCAGCAATATTGTGCATAAACTTATCTAAAAGTTCAAAGTCTGTAATTAATTGACTCTGAAAAAACTGTGCTCCAGCCTCTACTTTTTTCTCAAATCGACTTTGCAAACCCGACCAACTGGGGCATTGCGGGTCAACAGCAGCACCGACAAATAAATCGGTAACTCCGTCTGTTAAAGGTTTGTCATTCCAGTCTTGGCCGCCGTTCATTTTTTGAATAACTTGCAACAGCCGAACTGATTCCAAATCGAATACACTTTTTGCTTTAGGATGGTCGCCGGCTTTGACTGGATCGCCTGTAAGTGCTAATACATTGCGAATGCCTAAAGCGTGTGCTCCCATGAGATCGGCTTGCAGGCCTATTTGATTGCGATCGCGACAAGCAACTTGACAAATTGGCTCAATTCCGTGCTGCACTAAAATCGCCGAAACTGCTAGGGGGCACATTCGCAAAACTGCGCGACTCCCGTCGGTGATATTAATGGCGTGCACTCTGTTTTTGAGGCGTTGGGCCATTTGAATTGTGTGAGTCATGTCGCCACCTTTTGGCGGGGCAACTTCGGCGGTAATTATAAATTCTCCGGGGGTGGTGCAGGCTGTGCGAAAACGGTTCATGATTATTTGTCTGTTATTGGTTATTTGTTATTTGACAGTTGACAGTTGACAGTTGGCAGTTGTTAGTGGGCAGTTGGCAGTTGTCATTCTTCACCAGTAACCAATAACAACTCACAACTAACAACTAAACAGGTAAAGAATAACCAAAAGCTTTTTTAACTTTAGTTAGAGTTTGGTTGGCAATAGCTTCTGCTTGTTCCTTTCCCCGACGCAGTACCGACTCTAAATATCCCCGATCGTTCATTATTTCCTTGTATTTATCCTGAATTGGTTTGAGGGCATTAATTGTCGTTTCTGTCAGCAAGGGTTTAAAATCTCCCCAACCCATGTTTTCACACTCCGTTGCAACTTCTTCCTTAGATTTGCCGGAAAGCAGGAGATAAAGTGTCAGCAAATTTCTAGCTTCGGGGCGATCGGGGTCGTCAAAAGTCAAACCCCGCACGGCATCTGTTTTGCAGCGCTTAATTTTTTTGGCGATCGTATCTGGGGAATCCAATAAATTAATTCGACTTTGTTCGGAAGGGTCAGATTTCGACATTTTGCGCGTGCCGTCAGTCAGACTCATCACCCTCGCACCGTCAGTCCGAATTAACGGTTCGGGAAGTTTCAAGACTGGGTTTTCGGGTGTGCCGAATTGGTGATTTAATCTGATGACAATATCGCGGGTGAGTTCCAAATGCTGTTTTTGATCTTCTCCAACTGGCACTTTGTCGGCATCGTAAAGCAAGATGTCTGCTGCCATCAACACGGGATAGTTTAGCAAGCCTGCGTTGACATTTTCGCCTTGTTTAACTGCTTTTTCTTTAAACTGAATCATATCTTCGAGCCAGTTAATCGGCGTGATACAGTTGAGCAGCCATGCTAGTTCTGTGTGCGCCGAGACGTGGGATTGCACGAAAATAGTAGAATATTCTAAATCTATGCCGCAAGCTAAATAGAGTGCGGCTATCGTGTAAGTGTCGGAGGCTAGAGTTGCTGGATTGTGCGGTGCGGTAATTGCGTGCAAATCAACTACGCAAAAGTAATTTTCGTACTGACTTTGACCTTCTACCCAGTTGCGAATGGCACCGAGATAATTGCCGAGGTGAAGGTTGCCTGTTGGCTGAACTCCTGAAAGAACGCGCTGTTTGCCCATGAGGAAAGAATAGAATTGAAGTCACATTTCTATATTGACACGTTATTTCAATTTCAGAGCCTCTGATTTTCTGGCGGTTGACTGTTGACTGTTGACTGTTGACTGCTGACTGCTGACTGTTGACTGCTGACTGCTGACAACTGACTAATTACCAATCTGTCAGCAACCTTGCTTTACGCAAAACAAATGTCAGAACAGTTTCTTGGCCGGTAATAATATCGGCTCTGCCCTCCATTCCCGATTGAATTGAATACTGGCGGGGGACGTTGGCTTGGGGGGTTCCGAAGAATTGACCGCTGGCGGATGCAAGCTTTGTTAAATAAGTTTGTTGGGGCTTAATTGCTACTTCGTAATAAGCTGTACCTAAATTATTAGCGGAATTTTGAGGCGCGATCGCATCTGGGGCAATTTCGCTGACAGTTCCTTTTAATGTGCCGTAATCGGGGAAAGGCAAAGCCGAAATCCTGATCTGTACGGGTTGGCCGATTTGGATGCGGGCGATGTCTTGGGATGTCACTTTGGCTTTGACTACTAGGGGTACGTCGCTGGGGACGATTTGGGCGATCGCGCTGCCGGCTTGTACTGTTTGACCGGTATTTTGTACTTCCAATCTGAGAATTGTACCATCAGCGGGCGCGCGGATCACGCTATTTTCGAGTTTTAAGTCAATTTGATTTAGTTCTTTTTTAGCTTGAACCAATTGTTGTTGAATGGACGATCGCTTGACGAGCAAAACCCGCCGACTTCTGCCCAGTCTCTCTGCGACATCCGGCAGCGATGTGGCGAATTTTACTAAAGCGGATTCGACTAATTCCTGTTGGGCGGAACTTTGACTTGGGATGTTTTTAAATTGGGCGCTGGCCAAAATTTGATTTTCCAAGTCGCGCAGTTGCTGGTTGATTTGCTGTGCTGCTGTTTGAGACTGATTAATTATTTCTTGTAACTGCTTTTTTTGAGCGCCCAAACGCGAAGCGTCTACAACTGCGATCGCATCTCCTGCTTTCACGGTCTGATTTTCGCTGACAGCAATGCTTTCGACGGTTCCTTCGGTTGCCGCTTGCACGACGCGCACTTCTCCGGCGGGACGGACGATCGCGTCTGCTTTGACTGTAGCGCTGTATTTGGTGACGCTAGCAAGGGCGATCGCACCCCCAAACGTCGCCACCATCAAAATGCCCCCCAAAGTCGTCCAGCGGCTGACAGGGGGCAAAAACTGGTCGTTATCAAAGGTTTCAGCGGGTGTGGCTTCGGGAATAGGAGACATGGCGGCAATGGGGGTAATGAGGAGTTAAAAATTAAAAAATAAACATGGCGACAAATAAGGAGAGCGCATATTTATTTTTTCACATTTATTTTTAGCTTTCCGGATAGCGCGGATCGGTTTAGATGTTTCAATCAAAATTCGCAGGGTAAAGTTAAAAATCCGCACGAATTCCTTGGATGAGCCGCAAAACTTGGCTAGCAGATCGTCGAGACCGATCGAAAAAAAACCGGGTTCTATTGTGATGGTACGTAAGTATTGAATATGTCACCCAGCCTTTGGCCTTCGCTAAATCTCTCTGAGGGAGATGAAAAAGTCGGGGCTGCAAATTTTTAATTAATTAAATTCCCAAGGAGTTCGTCATGCTTGAAAATCTACAAAATTCGCTATTCACCGAACTAACGGAGGCAGAATCTGCTACTGTCAGCGGTGCCAGTATTACCGCAGGTGTCAGCGGTGCCAGCAGCAACAGCGATGCCAGCAATAGCACGGGTAATGGCGTCAATATGCTATTTTTTGTACCGCAGCCCGGTCAACTTTATATGTACGATCCGATTCGCCAGCGTCCGTACAAAACGCTAGTAGTTTAGAAAAGCGAGTCAGGTTGTGCGATCGGGTAAATTTTGAAAGTTTATCCGTAATATTCCGGAGAACGATCGGCATTTGAGAAATATAGATTAGTAGTTAAACGATACTAGAAAAATTCAAGAGTTTCTAGTTTGTATTCACTCAATTTCATCAACCAAACGGAGTCTATCATGCAAAAAACTACAGACACCTCACTGTTTACTGAAGTCACCCCTGAAGAATCTGCCAGCGTCAACGGTGGCTACTATTATTCGACGAGATACAACGACAACTGTTACCGTGGTGCGACACGTCACATTGTGTACCGCCGGAATTGTGATGGTACTTTCAGAGCAGTAGCTCGCTACTGGTAAAGTTCAGTTGTGTAAAATTCGATGATGTGAATCAATAAAGCACCCTTAAAGCTAGGGGTGCTTTCTTCTATTGATTAGACATCTCCAATAATTCTTGTGGGGAGTAGGGGTTAGGCATCCTGCCTGCCCTGTTGAAACTATGGACAATAATCGACAATTAATTTATCATATTTATACCAATTCTAGCCTCCAGAAAGCAACAATGATGAGTGTGGGTTTGTTTGCGATCACCTGAGCTCCGGGTGCGTCGCTCAAAGATTGTGGATATTCTTTAAGATTTAAGGGTGGCGACGCACCCTACATATAGCAGTCCTAAATCAGTCGCAAAATCGATCGAGATCGGAATCCTTGTAGTGCGAGCATCTTGCTCGCGTACTATTTTTCAAATCATTTAGGATTGCTATATACGGTTGCATGAGTTTTGAGAATTAGTATTAGTCTAGGAGAGCCTGATTTTTTAACTTATTGCTTCAGCGATCCAAACTGCCAAATCGCCAACTCTCCACCCACATTTAACTGTGCATTATCACCGAAAGTGAACTTTCTTTCCTGATGAGCTTGAGCCTTCATCGTGCAAAAAACCTTGCGAATTCGATAACTGGGAGCAACTTTCTGAGATACTTGTAAAGTAAAACCATCAGAACGATAGGTAGTAATATCTCCTACGCAAGATGAGTCATAGCCAAAGACTTGAAGTAGTAATGCTAGTTCCTCGTGTTCCGCTAAAGTCAATTCAAGATGAACTTCTGAAATGTCGTCAAATAAAGAAGTTTCGGAAGTAGCAAGGTTTTTCAGATAAGCAGCACGGTCAAAGCAACCAGCACTGGTAAGCTTGATGTTTTTATAGTCTAAATAATCCTGATGAAATTCCATCAACCACGCATTGAAGGGTTCTGTCTCGGATTTGAGCGCCAAATAATGAAACCAGGGCACTTTTCTATCTTCGGTTTGACGAACTTGCAAACCAGAAAACGTTTTTTGGGCTACTAAAGATTTTAGCTTTTCATCTACAATATCAATCTGTCCTGCTTGTTTACTATTGAAACCTATACCCGAAAAACCTTCCCTAAACCCTTCCGCACCCCCTGGAGCAAAAAGCTCAAGATAGCTATGTTTTCCCCTGAGATAAGTTCCCGCCCAACTCTCTTTATCAGTTTCTACGGTATCTCTGGATATTGTGCAGAATTCTTGGCTGATGAACTCTGATTTGGCGATCGACTCTAGCGTTTCTGTGTCGAGAGTAACATATAAATGGTTAAATTCTATTCCCATGTTTTTACTTTTTGAGCTTTAGTAATACAAATTGTGGAACAGAGAAGATGCCTGTTCATAAAAACTCTTTAACTTAAGTCGCGCCAAGGTATTATATCATGTCCGATCGATTGACCGCGATTCCTACAGTAGGTTGGGTTGAACGAAGTGAAAACCCAACACAATTGGATGTTGGGCGGAGCGAAGCGCAGGGTTCACTGCGTTCAACCCAACCTACGTATATTATAGTAATCGACCGGACATGATATTACAGCACTTTTGGTGGTAAGTGAGGTACATAGCAGAGGTAGGGACACGGCATTGCCGTGTCCCTACGGGGAGCGATCGAGAAGCGGGTGTAGTTCATAAACCTGGAATAGGCTGTATATCGTTTCCGGTTGGATGGGCACGATCGAGTCAAGCTCAATAATTCCACATTCCCCCACTCCCCACTCCCCATCCCGAACGGTGTTACCGGAATTGATATGAGTCCGTCACCGGTGCGTTCAACTCCCTTTACCAGGGATTGACCAGCTCCTCACCTCACCCAAAGTCACGGGCATCAGAAGCACCACATCAAGGGTAAAGCGGAAGACCTTGCGCCCCCGACGACTACTGTCTGGGTCGTAGAACTCAAGCTTGACATCCCAACAGTCACTGTTGATGCGACAGAACGGGCTTTTTTCGACGTTAATGGTGTCGAGTTGACGACCCTCGACGATCGCCCGCGCAAAGGTCAAAGCCGCTTGGAAGATGTTGGTGGCAGCGAAGTTGAGGGCCCGATCGCGCGAAGTCTGCCCCACATTGCGAAGATCGTTGTAGACTCGGTTGAGGAAGGCTGTCAGAGCCTGTCGCACGAGGGGTTCTTGGTCTGGGTTCACCTGACGAGAGATTGCCGCCATCGCCGCGTTCACCAGGGTATTGACTTTCCAGCCGTACATTCCCCGCACGTTAGGTACCGTCACTACAGGCACAACCTCACCGGAGGAGAGTTCCACCGTGCGGTTGGTGCGTCGGGCGGGTATGCTGATCCGCTCCACAAATTCATCGCTCGCTTCTGGCTCGAGTTGCCCCGCCAACATCAGCACAAACATCTCGTAGACCTCGCCGTCGGTTGACTCTAGGGCATATATCGTGTCTCCATCGAGGTTCAAGGTCCAGATCAGGGAACGGCTTTCATCTGGATTGCGATCGAGGTGTTCGACCATCTGGCGAGCATCGTAGGGGTCTGCTGGCACCATGATGCCGTTTACTTCGGCGGGAGCCATCTGTTGTTGGAAAGTGTCGCGGCGGGTTTCATCCCCAAAGTCGTAGCCGATCGTCCCTAGGGCGTAAACGTTGCCAGAGTAGGCGGTGCTGGCTTCGACAGTGCCTGTGTCTGCGGGAGTCGCGGCGGCGGTGACGGATGCCTCGGCAGGAGTGGCGGGCAAGACAGCAGGCATGGCTGCACTGGCAACAACCTCTTGGGTACTGGGGGGGGCATGACTCGCGACGGGGGCGGCATAGCCTGCCCGTTCGGTGCGGATCACTCGATCGCCCGCGAAGGAAATGGTGAGGGAGGGTTGCCCAAACAGCACTCTCATTGCGCCCGGGATATTGACAAAGCCGCGCAGACATTGTTCCGGTTTTTCTGCGTCGCAGGGAATCGCGGTATTGAGCAGTGCTATTCGGACGGCTTCGGCATCAATGGGTTTGCCCTCTTGCAGTTGCAGACTCATTAGTAGCGCAGAAATACCCGTCATCACCGGAGCTGCCATGCTGCTTCCTGTTATCCGCACTGGTTTTTCGGTGCAGGGTTGCGCCCCTAGAATATCTTCACCCGGAGCAAGGATACCTTCTTCTGTGTTGTTGCCGCCCCAGTTGCTAAAGTTGCACGGCGTACCATCGACTTTTGCGGCTCCGACAGCTAGGGTTCCCGGCACCACGGCAGGCAGACACCAGGATTTGTTGAAATTGTTCCCTACAGGCGCGACGATCAATATATTGTTGTCTTGACATTTTTTAATCGCTTGGAGAAGGATCTCTTCCCCTTCACTGGTTTGGGTGGGGCGACAAAAAGCGCAGTGGATAATATTTGCACCCAATTCTAAGGCTAAATCAAAAGCCCGGGCGAGGTTAAGAGCAGACAGCACATCGTTATAGTTACCTGCTTCATCGTCAGACTTACCTTGTACTAGGGCATCGTGGGGCATATTGATTACCCGGCATTTGGGAGCCACGCCGAAAACAGGGCTATGCTCTTGACCGACGATTGTACTGGTGACGTGGCAAGCATGGTCGTTGACTTCAACCCGCGTCCGGATGTCTTCTGGTAAGGCAGCGTCGATCGCGGCTTGTTTCTCTTTACCCTTGAGCCCCTTATCCCTGATTGCTTGAAAGCTGGCATAATGTTCTGGGCCGATCGGATCTGCTGGTTCGTGCCAGTAGGGAAAAACCTTGGAGACTTGAGCTCCGGCAAAACAGGATAATGTGTAATCTGGGTCGCCGTCTAAAATTACAATCGTGATGCGGGGGTCGCCGAGGGTTTGGTTGTGGAGTTGGGCCAGTCCCGGGATGCGATCGTCCAGGTCATGGGGGTGGAGTGCCACCGATAGTTTGGTTGCAGAACTTTCAACTTCACTGGCCCAAATCCCCGCCGACTCCCTTTCACCCTCAGCGACACTGGATGAATCTGGAGTCTGGGCGATCGGATCTGAAGCAGCCAAGTCAACAGCCTCAGCCCCAGTTTCCTCAACTTGCGCTGAGGTATTTTCAGGACTTTCCCACACCTGAGCCGGCGGAATTTTTGCCACTAGCCCAACTGACTCAAGCTGATTTCCCAATACTTCTGTCTCAGTAGACTCTGATTCAGCCTCAACTCCACCAAATTCAATCTCACTAGCTGAGACCATAGCCTCAGTCAACCCTTCCGCGTCATCAACCTCAATCGACTCCAACCCACTTGCTTCGACATTGCGGTTAGGCAACGATCCAATCGCAAATTCTCCGACAGCCGACTCTTCCACATAGTCTAGACCCGTCGCCCGACCAAAAGCATCGCTATCCCCAAACCCCCACGCACAGGGAGCCAGTCCCATATTGGTTGCCACCAAGTAAAAGTTTTGCTGTAGCACCCCAACGTGCTTAAGCACCGTCGCATAAGCGACAGAGCGATAGCGACGAAAGAGCCGACCAAATCGCGCTGTAATTACCAGAAGGACTTGTGGTGAGCCCAAACCGTCTGGGAGGTTGTTCACAACGTTATAGCCTGACAGAGCAAAGATATTGCCTGGTGACCCAATAATCTGCTCGAGTTGATGGTTCAATGGGTTGTAGTGATACAGCCCTGTGTCCAACCCTTCACATCGTCGCACCACCGGATAAATCTCTAGCTCATACATCGCTCCACCGTTAGGGTACGGCCGACGGCTCAACTCGCCATAGTCAATATCTGCTTTAAAATCTAGTATTTCTCGCCAATTCTTACCTAACAACTCTTCTATGCCAAGTAATTCCTTAACACGGGCAGTGCGATACAGTAGTTCGCTTAGTTGCTCGATCGAGATCGGATGGTTATCGTCATACTCTCGAACCGATTTTCGTGCTTCGATCGCTTCTGTCAGCGTGGCATCGTTATACATCAATGCTCCCAGGTTCGGACGCGGCAGTGGCACAATCCTGTCGCTCATGGGCGGCTTCACCACGGGGAAATCCGACCACTGCTCAATGTCATTGTCTCTGCCTGGGTAGTCATGGCGACCGTCGCGGCTGCGGCTGTGGAACAGCAGGTTATGAAAGTCCCAAAGCTGGAGCGAGGGGGGTTCAGGGTCAGCCGTCAGAAACCCCGCGGCCCAAAGCAAATTGAGGAACTGATAGGCGGTTTCTGGTCCGAGGTAGGGCGGTGGCGTCAGTGTTGCTAAGGTTTGGGGCTGGGCGAGTTGAGCCAGGAGCGCACTTGCTCGCCAGTCGAGGAGTTTGACCCGAAATTTGGAGAGGGGGGACTCCAGAACCATTGTGCCTTCGTAGGAATGTTGGTAGGCGAAGCGGGAGAGGCCCAGACGGGTTTGTGTCCAGTAGGGTTCGGTCAAATTCAATTCGGCAGATTCCACCATCGGAACCGCCACTGCCAGCGGCAACACAGCGTAACTCAACCAACCCCGCTCATCCAATTGTTGTAGCGTCAGTGCAAACTGTTCCCCGGCTGCCCGACCATCAAGATCGGCTAACCCTTCCACGAGAGATGCGGTGGTGGTGTTGCCTGCCTTGAGACGATCGAGAGCAATACCGATTCCGGGCGTTGTGGCAAGGGTTAGCAAAGCGGTCGGATCGGATTCTGCCGAGTGCAGGGTGTAGTAGTCTTCGGCGCTTTTGACTTGGACAAAAGGGTTGAGGGAAACAGCGAAAGGGTGATTGCTCATGGCGATGGACAATTACAAAACACAATTAGGTGGGTTAGTCGATGACAGCAGAGTGTTTGCTACAGATGATTGACCGAGAAACTAGGGGAGAGGGTGACGGGTAAATTGATATGTAGCGTTCTTTTTTTGATTTCATATTACTGTTTGATTCTGACAAAATCACCACCCCGAAATCAATCGGTTATTCTAAGTTTCGATCTCGTCGTCAGAGTCATTTTCAAGAAAAATCAAAATCCCGGATGCGGTTCACATCCGTCACGTTGATCGTAGTAGAAACAAAAATTTTCTAATCGACTCTTCTCTAACTCTGGCTCTGTAACAGCCACACCAGTACCTGTGATGCAACTTTGACTTTGACAAAAATCATATATTTTATCACCTAAGCTATTAAATAAAAAATATTTTGGTATGTCTTTGATGTTTGTGAAGTAAAACCATAAGACTGGGGTTGCATAGGCTTTAGAGAAGCATGCAAGGAGGACATAAGATCCCCTGAAAATAAAATTCACTTTCTGTGAAAAGTATTTTTGTATATAGGCTGTAAGATACTTTCCTCTAGTTCTTAATGCTCCAGGCTGTGCTGGAGCACAAGGGCATATATCGACACGACTACGACCGTCTAAGAAAAGTTTAAAGGCAATTGCCTTAGTATCTCTAATCAAAACCTGTGTTAATTCATCTGAGTAGTGACCGCCATCGAGAGCGATCGCTGTCCTTGCTAATTCTTCAGGATCTTCCTCGTCTTCGATATAGACAAACAGCACTACACTGGAATCTTCCTGCTTTGAACCCAAGTGAAGGCCAATAGTGTTGTTAGTGATTTTGTGAGAGCCAATATGTGCTGCGGCAAAATGCTCTAACGAGCCACGATTAATACGTACACCCAAACGATTCTCGATTTTATCTAAGAACTTAAACGCATGAGTTAGCGATTCCGGCCAAGTCTTTCCAGGATATTGACCAATCTCATGACGTCCTGCTAGCAGCCGACTCCCTTCAACTTGGCAAGAGGATTCAACATAACAAGAACCTTCTATCTCAAGAATTGCCTCTTCAAAAAGAGGGAGAGGGAAGGTTGGCTCAACATCAAAAGCCTCTTGATGATTTCGGATAAACTGAAGACGGCGGTTTTTGAGATGATTATTTTCAATAGTAGAAGTTAGGTTCATCATCTGAGTAAAGTAGATCGCATCACTATTATTTCTGTTGCTAATCTCAATGCAATTTAATCGCCAGTGGGATTTACCAGATGGAGATTAATCGGTCACATTCCTCACGGCGCTACAACGCTTCGGCGTTGTAGCGGGAGCCTCCAGGGAGGTGTAAGATGAAGACGAGGTAGATGAAGAAAGCTCACAAAACTCACGATAAAGTAAAGTTTCGATCGCAACTCCACATCTTTAACCTCGTCAACAACATACAGCCTAGGAAATCACTGCGATGGCAACTGGAGGTTAACAGTCGTGCCACTAAAGTGAGCTAGGCTATATATCCTTATTCGTCGAAGGAGGACAGGCAACCTGTGTAAGATGCTTCCGCACCATCGAAGGAGGACAGGCAACCTGTGTAAGATGCTTCCGCACCATCGAAGGAACACGTGCAAGAAGTGGTAGATGCTCCCACACCATCGTTACCTAGAGCTTCCTCAGAGAGTTCAGCCAAGTAGCTGGGGAGTTTACCAGTGGTGCTCCGCATCACTGGTTTGCCTTGTTGGGGCAGAATGTTCTTCTTATCCATGAGTAATTTCCTCATTTTGTTGTTTGGTTTGTTGACCCGTTGAGGTGGGTCAATCCTCTTCTTCGTTGGGAAGAAGCCTAGTAGGGCGACATCTGGTATGTAGCGAAGCCTGTCGCCCGCAAACTTTAAAAAGACTTAAAACGGTATATTCGTGGGGTTCATCTCTGCCTCAGGCAGGGGCACGGTTCGCCATCCCAACTTCACCGGCACATCATAGAGCCGCCCTGGACCCAACCGCGACCAAAAGGTTCGCATTCCCGGTATAATCACTTTGACCACATTCAAGCCGATGTCCGGTCGCGTCTGGTCTAGCACCAAGGTTTCTAGCCCTGCGGCTTGGGCAATCTCCACACAGGTCATCACATCTGTATAGATGTCATCACTCCAACGCTTGGGGTAATCATTGGCGGTCTTCAGCGGCTGCGAGGCATCTGGGACTAAACAGGGATGACTGGCTCGAGTCACTTCTAGCCACCAGTCTTTCGACTCACCCTTGAGCCGCTCGTCGGGAATTTTGTCGATCTCCAGCCCAATTTGGTTCACCTCAGTCAGGGTGCGAAGAATGGCAATCTTCGGGTCGAGGTGCGCCCCAAAACCTATAGCTATCCGCTCTGAACTTCCCACCGTGCGATACGATAAGCCCGCAAACGTCGGAATCCCCAAGTCAGCAGTCAAATCCAGCACCCATAGTTCCCGGTTCAGTTCCCGGTAGAACTGCTGCAACTGAACAAAATACGGCTCATCAAAGCTGCTGAGATCCACCCCCGGACGGCTGAGGCGGTTGTACCACCACAAAGCTACACCATCGCGCTCCACCAGTTCCATGAACCCTTGCAAGATTGCCTCTTCCAGGGTGTTGCCCGCTGCGTTACCGTTGGAATCCGACTTACAGAAGCGATAATCTTCCGGCATAGGATATTGGTAGTAGCAAAAGGCAGTGGGTACATATTTCTGCGTCTGCGCGGTCAACGACCACACCGGAGTCCAGTCAATCGCTTGACTTGCATCAAACCGATGGGGAATCCAGCGATAGGCTGCCTCTGTACCCTGAGCGTTCAAGCTCTCCCGATTGGCATACTGCTCATCGCTAAAGTACAAACACTGCTCCGGATGAACCGCCAAGTCTCCTAGCTCCGCCAGGGTTGCCCGTTTACGGGGTTCGTCTCCCTGAAAGATGCCCGAATAGCGTTCCACTGCCTCACAGAAACCACTCGCCCGGGATTGGCTATCGGTCTTGCCTTTACCAGAACTCTTGTAGTTTAGGGTATTGCGTAGCCCCCGCAGGGTAATGGCGCTGCCGAAGCTATGCACCGCCCGGTAGGTGTGTACCAAGGGATTAGTTGGGTCAGAGACCCGCACCAGTTCCGTTACCACGCCCGTTACGGGGCTGAGCAAGTGCTGGTATTTCTGCAAGGTCTGCTCTGGGGTGGTGGAACGGTGGCCACCATCGTGGGTGAAGTGCTTGCGGCGCGATTCTAGCTTCAGCGGTTCAAGCCCCTGCCGTTGCATAATTTCTGGGTCGCCACAGGTCGGACATTGCGGCCGCTTAATCAAGATATGGCTTTTCAAGTCCAGAATTGTCTGGTTGAAGGTGATAACCTTGCCGTCGAGGGTGGGGAAGCGTGCCGTTCCCGGCGCAGTCGCATTGACGTGTTGCTTGACAATCCACTTGGCGATCTCGGTGGCGGCGAACTGTAACCCAGTTTGCAGGGTCGAAGGCAGCGTCGCCCGTGCTGTGGGCAAGCAGGCTAATACACTCCCGTTCTGACCATTGCGCTCTTGCTGGGCTTGTTTTTGCCGCAATACCGACGACTCAACTTCGCGGTTGCCCCGCAGCCGATGAGCCAGACAGCGCCAACACCCTGTATCTCCGGGAACAAACACTGGGCCCAACCAGAGGACACTGCCCACCGGCTTGACGAGCAGCCAAGTTTGTTGGCGCTCCAGAGCCTGCTTGTTGATGGTTGCTAGTTCGGGCTGCAAATAGTCATCGGTCAAGACGATGTTGAGCGCCGCTGAGGAATCGGCGTCTGTGGGGTTTTGCACCGGAATGCCCATGTCCCGCAGGGCAGTTGCGAGGGCAGCAAGGGTTACTTCACTGATGTTATCGCCCACCGTTGTCAGCGTGACCGGCTGCTGTAGCCCCTCGGCCGCCACAGGGGGTGCAATGCCTAGCTCGCTCCAAAATGCCGCCACTTCCGAGGATAGTTCCGGGGCCACCTCGGTGAGGTAGCCTTTCTCTGCGAGGCGATCCAGTACATAGTCGATGTATTCTTCTGGGACTTCCCCATCCAGCTTTTCGACAATCTGCTCCCGGGTGTGTTGCCCGTTCAGCAGAGGCACGATTTGGCAGTAGAGTTGCCCGCTGAGGGCGTAGTTGCTCTGTTCAGCAAGGAGGTAGACTTGGTTTGGCTCGATCGCCTCGACATGAAAGTGGGGCTTAATTTGGAGCAGTGTGGTGGATTGCATACAGCGAACAGTCAGTCATTAAGTGGACGATAACAAGACAGGCTAGGGATTAGGCCCAGATGCGGCCCCGGCGGAAGGGTTTAGGGTGTTTCTTTGACTCCTTGGCTTGCTTTTTGGCGTAGTCGCACCAGTAGGCATAATCTTGCAGCCCGGTCTGGGAAGTGGGCACGTAAGACTTTTTCTGTTCAGGGGTGGAGGAGACTTCCGAGGGTGTTACTTCTGTTTTCTCCTTAGCCGTTTCCTTTTTCTCATTAGCCATAGTTTCCTTAGTTTCCTTAGTTTCCTTGGGTGTTTCGGGTGTTAGGAGAGTTTGCGGTTGCTGGGGGGCCACAACCCCCTCTAGCTTGAGGTAGTCGATCCGGTGTGCCCCATCTCCCAACCCACTAGCAGTGGTCAGGGTCAGGGTATGTTGCCCAGCGCTGAGGGCTGGCAAGGGAATCTGGGTTTTGGTTGGCTTGCCTGACCCGATCCCGACGAGTTCGGTGACTGGCTTACCATCAACCAAGAGGGTGTCAACCTGAGAGCCAAAAAAGTTGTAAAAGAGCGTAAGTTCGCCTGTGCTGTAGCTTTGGGCAAGAGTGAATTGGATATTCAGTTTGTCGGTGGAAAAAAGCTGCTTTCCTTTGCTCTTTGGTTTGGTCTTGCGACCGGGAACCACGAGCAACGATGGCATCTGGGGCTGGTTAATCGGGTCTGGATCTAACCCAACAACGTAGGTAAATTCCTCTTGCCAGCCGCCTACCTGCGAAAACTCCTGACCTCCTTTACCAGCTTGACCAATTTGCCATAGGGTTTCAGTTTGCTGAGGCATTATGATTAGGGGCTTATCAGTGGCCCGTTAATAAAATCTTCCCATGCCGCCAAAGCCGCCCCAGCCCTGGCTGGCTGTACTCTGGCTGGCACTAGAGTGCATCACTTGGCTGAAACTGCGGTTGGCATAGGCTGGAGGATCGTTATAGTTGGCGCCGTGGAGCAGATCCATCCGAATATGCACCAAATCCTCGGTAAGACCATCTTCCACATCCACGCACAGCGCAGGCTGGATGAAATGAGGCCGTTTGACGGGGGGAGACAATATAGGAAGTCGCATGGTTGAGGATTCTCCGTATCGATAGGGTGAACAAATCTAGATGTCTTGGCGAGAGTCCATTTTGTTGTGGCACTCTCACCCCAATTGTATTCCCCTTTAATACGGTGAAGACCAAGAACGAACTTCGCCCAACGTGACCGGAATCAGATCGCTGACATCAATGGTGAAGCGGAAAATCTTCTTGGCACGGCGGTTGTTTTCAGGGTCGAAGAACTTCAACTTCACATCCCAGCAGTCGCTATCCATGCGACAGAAGGGACTTTTTTCAACAGTAATGCTGTCGAGTTCCATGCCAACGGCAACCGCTTCGCTGAAGGTTTGGGCCGCTTGGAAGGCGTTGGTGACGGAGAAGTTGAGGGCGCGGTCTTGGGAGGTGGTTCCTAAGTTGCGGAGGTCGTAGTAGATGCGGTTGAGGAAGCCATCTAGGGTGTTGCGGATGCGGTCTTCGTCAGCAGTGCCGTCTTCAGCTTGAACCGCTGCCATCGCCGCTCTCACCAAGCTGTTGACTTTCCAACCGTAGATGCCGCGGGTGCTTTGGGGTTCAACCACTGGGATAACTTGACCGGAGTAGAGCTTGACCTTGCGCCCGGTCAAGATGCCCGGTATGCTGACGCGCTCAACGTATTCGGCATCGTTTTCGGGTTGGATTTGACCGGATAGCAGTTCGTGGAGAGCGCGGTAGGACTCGGCGCCGAAGGGACCCGTAGGGTCGATCGCATAGACGGGAGTCAGTTCAATGTTCAGCGTCCAAATGAGCGATCGCGCCTCAGAAATATTGTCGTCCAGGTAATCCACCATCTGGCGGGCGTCGTAGGGGTTCGCAGGAACCATAGTTCCCCCAAAGTTGAAAGGCGGCATCAGTTGCTTGAACGAGTCCCGGCGGGCTTCGCTCCCGAAGTCGTAGCCGAGGGTTCCTAGGGCATAGACAATCTGACCGAGATCGGGAAGTTCGCTGGGGGCTTGGCTGGCGGTGACGGAGTTAGCAGTTATGTTGGGCATCATTGGTTGTTGGGTTACAGATGTAGGAAACGATTGCATCAAATTGTGCAAGTTGGGGGTGTTGCTAGGGACAGCCTGAGCCGCTCCTGGCTTGGCTCCAGCAGCAACCAAGCTAGGAGCCGGTTGCCCTCGATCGGCCATCGCTTCACTGGCGTTGGTTAAGCCGCCATCACAACCGCAGCCTGCGGCTTCTACTTCTGATGCACCCACTGATGCGAATTCCTCAGCCATATTTCCTCCTTTTAATAACGTTATGGCTCCAGAGATGTTCAGTCTGCCCGCGAGACACCGACGGGTTTCTTCTGGCAAGTCAGGGTCGCAGGGTAAGGCACTCTGCAACAACACTTGACGAATTTTTTGGGGATCGGGGGTTTTTCCCTGTTCCCGCTGAAGACTCAGCAGCACGGCTGCTACACCTGAGACAATCGGAGTGGCGAAGCTCGTACCGCTAAGGCGATCGGTGCCACCGCCTGGTTTAGCTCCCAGGATGTCCTTGCCTGGGGCAAGGATGCCTTGGTCTTTGTAGGCTTCGCCCCAGTTGCTAAAGTCCAGGGGTTTGCCATTAGCATCCATCGCCCCGACCGCTAGCACAGAGGGCAAGGCAGCGGGTACGTGCAAGCAATCGCAACTATTGTTGCCAGCCGCAGCGACGAGCAAGACGTTGTTCTCTCGGCACAGACGAACCGCATTCTGTAACCAGCCATCGGCCTCGCCAAAGTCGGTCAGTTGACCGCCGCTGAGGTTGATCACGTGGGCGCCGGCATTGACTGCTTGCTCGATCCCCCTAGCCAAATCTAGCTGGGAAGTCTTGAGGCGATCGTCCGCGAAGACTGGCACAATGATCCCCTTGCATTGGGGAGCTATCCCCTCCACCGGACTGCCCGGTTGCCCAAAGATAATGCTGGCAACATGGGTTCCGTGGGTGGACATATTGCCACCGATCTGGGCATCACCTTTAACCAAGGTGGGCAGATACGTTAGGTCTGCGCCTTGGAAGCAAGGATGATTCTGGTCAACAGGACCATCCAAAACGGCAATACAAATACTACTATCTCCCTGGGAGAGCGTACTTAATGTATCTAGCATTTAAACGTATTTATTCCAAACACTAATCAGCATAGACTAGTTTTTTTACACCTATTGATAGCTGCGTTTTCACCTTCAAGGTAAGGTATGACAAGCAGGCTGCTTGAAGTGTAGTCTTTGAAAAAAGATGATGGGGAAATTTCTTGAACCCTAGGGATTAGTTGTAGTGCTGCACAATCTTATGCTTGCCAGACGAGCGAACTTAATATGACCGAGGATCGATCGTCTAAGTTGGCAAGCTGCTGGTTGTGTAGCGCTATACTAAAAATCTAAAAATAATAAAAACATACTGAGCTGAGTTTATGCAAGTGTTTCTACACATTTCTTATTATTTGGAGAGATTTTGTACTGGTATCGTGCCTTCATCCTGTTAAGCTTAGTTGGTATGCATTTGCTGTTACAGGTTGGTCTGCATCAACGAAAACTATGTATAGAACCGAAAGGCATAGCGTTACAGACTTGAAGATTCACTTGGTCTGCGTAACAAAATATCGAAAGTCCGTATTCACGGACGATGGGCTGGAGTTGGTTGAAAAATCTTTCCGAGAAGTAGCCCGACAGATGAATTTTCAGATATTAGAATTCAATGGCGAAGGCGATCAAGTTCACGCACTGATTGAATACCCGCCCAAGCTGTCGGTTTCACAAATAGTAAACGCACTCAAAGGCGTATCTAGTCGCCGTTACGGACAAGCTGGATACAAGAAACCCGACCAAGAATCTTTGTGGAGTCCCAGTTACTTTACCGTTTCTGTTGGAGACGCACCAATTGAAGTTTTGAAGCAGTACATCAAAGACGAAAGTCGCCCTAGAAGCGCGAGGCTTGAATCCCATTAATGTCGGTCATTGCAAACCAGATAGAGTTTGAATCCAAAAAATTAATCTACAGAAGTCTGTCCTCTGGCTGCAATCCGTTGGAAGACTTTGTGCTGTTGAATGCGGGATTTTGGCAGAAATACACCTGCCGGATCTCGCCTATTTTTAGGAGACAAAGAGGCAAGAAAATACGCCCTAGCCCTTCCCCGAGCTCGAACTCATTTTTTGTTTAAATTCCGTTAATTCAGTTAGAGAACTGTGAAAAAAGCGATCGCCCATAAATTTATGGGTACTTTTTGCTGATCGGCCAGGCGGCGGTGGGTATTGTTCTTTAGGCTCTACTCATTTGAAAAAATGCTAAAAAACATCCTATCTTTCCCAGGAATACAATTCTACGGAAAAACAAATAATTCTCTGAAATATCAGGTTGTTCTCCAGCACAGCGAAGAAGATTGCGGCGCGGCTTGTCTGGCTTCGATCGCCAAATTTTACGGTCAGAATTTGACAATTAGCCGCTTGCGAGAATTGGTCGGTACGGGCCAGCAAGGGACGACTTTGCTGGGCTTGAAACAAGGCGCTGAGGCGATCGGCTTGAATGCTCGATCGGTGCGAGCAGCCGCTGCAATTTTAGACAAGCTCGATAATGCCCCTCTACCGATGATTATTCACTGGAAGGGCTATCACTGGGTAGTTTTGTATGGGAAGCAGGGCAACAAATATGCGATCGCCGATCCGGGAGTCGGTATCCGCTATGTTTCCAAAGCAGAATTAGCGGCCTCTTGGACAGATTGGCTGTGCTTGCTGGTGGAACCCGATCCTGAGCGGTTTTTTGGTCAAAGTGACGGTCAAGCACCCGCAAGTTCCCTACAGAGATGGATGCGGCGAATTGGCATTTACCGCAAGATTTTAATGGAAGCATTTTTGCTAAACACGGTCTTGGGTTTGCTGTCAATTTCTTCGCCTTTTCTAGTTCAAATTCTCACCGACGACATTCTGGTGCGGGGCGACACGCAACTTCTGGCCAGCGTGGCGATCGCAGTTATCGTCATGAACCTGTTTAGCAGCAGTTTAGGCCTGGTACAGTCGAACTTGATCGCTCAGTTTTCCCAGCGTTTAGAATTGGGATTCGTGATGGAATTCGGGCGCAAACTCCTGCGCTTACCTCTGAGTTTTTACGAAACCAGACGCAGCGGTGAAGTTATTAGTAGATTACAAGATATTCAAGAAATCAATCAATTAGTTTCTCAAGTCGCTATCAGCTTGCCGAGTCAATTTTTTATAGCTGTAGTTTCTTTTTGTTTCATGCTATTTTACAGCAAAACACTAACACTGGCAGCTACAGTTATTGCTTTATTGATGACTGCTTCTACGGTAATCTTTCTGCCCGTATTGCAGCAAAAAACGCGCAACTTACTCGTACTAGAATCTGAAACTCAAGGCGTTTTAGTAGAAACATTTAAAGGCGCGCTGACCGTGAAAACGACTGGCAGCACCCAGCAACTTTGGGAAGAATTTCAAACCCGCTTCGGTCGCTTGGCAAATCTCACTTTTCGCACTACGCAAATCGGCATTCT
Source organism: Microcoleus sp. N3A4 (assembly GCF_036701805.1). Lineage (NCBI taxonomy): Bacteria > Bacillati > Cyanobacteriota > Cyanophyceae > Oscillatoriales > Microcoleaceae > Microcoleus > Microcoleus sp. N3A4. The sequence continues at coordinate 8,482 of NZ_JAUBRJ010000075.1, read as the reverse complement.
CAACAATATATTTTCCGGTTTTGTTGCCTCGGCGGGCAGCATTACTCTGCTGTGGCTTGGTAGCGGTTTGGTAATTGACAAGGTATTGAGTATCGGTCAATTGCTAGCGTTTATCAGCATGAATCAAAATGTCACTACTTGGGTGAATTCCTTAGTAGGATTTAGCGACGAAATGACTCGCGTCCAGACAGCAACTCAACGGCTTTCGGAAGTCATCGACGCTGAACCGGAAACTAAAAACGATAGTAATAAACCTTTTGTAACAATTCAGAATCGCGACCATATTATTTGTAAGGGAGTGAATTTTCACTATCCGGGCAGGCTCGATTTGCTAGAAAACTTTTCTGTCACCTTTCCCGGCGGCCAAGCCATAGCTTTAATCGGCTATTCCGGCTGCGGCAAAAGTACGCTAGCGAAAGTAATTGCTGGTTTGTATCCGCTGCAATCGGGTAATATTAGAATTGGCGATTACAACTTGCAAGATTTGTCTCTCGACAGTCTGAGACAGCAGGTGGTTTTGGTTCCTCAAGAAGCACATTTTTGGAGCCGTTCTATTCTGGAAAATTTTCGTTTGGGAAGTCCAGAAATTAGCTTTGAACAGATTGTGAAAGCGTGCAAAATTGCGGGTGCGGATGAATTTATCAGCCAATTGCCTGATAAATATCAAACAGTTTTAGGGGAGTTTGGAGCGAATATTTCTGGCGGACAAAGACAGAGATTGGCGATCGCCCGCGCCATTCTCAACAACCCGCCCGTATTGATTTTAGACGAATCTACCGCAGGGCTTGACCCGGCAAGCGAAGCGGAAGTCTTAGAAAATTTGTTGATGTACCGGCACGGGAAAACGACGATTTTTATCAGTCACAGGCCGCGAGTGATCGATCGCGCCGATTGGATTATCATGTTAGAGCGCGGCAGGTTGAAACTGCAAGGATCGGCGGCAAAATTGCGATCGATTCCAGGAGATCATTTAGAGTTTTTGCATCCTTAAACAGATTGGTAAATTTGTACGGTGCGTTATTCTAGAACCTACCTTACAAATTTACTAAAAATTGTTTTGATAGCATTTAAGGGCATTTTTAAGATTAATCTAGCGGTTTAATGTAGCGATCGCCTTTTATCGTTCCTCCTCAATTTCCAATTCTACTGCTTCTAACTCAGCTTCTAACTGCTCAACAGTTGGCAAACTTCCCTGTAACTGTTCCGGCAAAGCCTCCCGCAATTGATAAGTCGAAACGCCGATCGGTTTATTCATATCCCGCAAAGCATATTCGACAATTTTCTGCTTTTTATTTTTACATAAAATCATCCCAATAGTCGGCATATCGTCCCGGTGTTTCAGCAAATCATCCACCGCCGAAACGTAAAAACTCATCTTCCCAGAAAACTCCGGCTTAAACGCTTCCACCTTCAAATCAATTACCACAAAACACCGCAAACGTAAATGATAAAACAATAAATCAATATAAAAATCTTCCCCTTCAACCTCCAGATGATACTGACTCCCCACAAAAGCAAACCCCACCCCCAACTCCAGCAAAAAATCGCGGATGCGATCTATTAAAGCCTTCTCTAATTCTCTCTCTTGTGCTTCTTTACCTAAACTGATAAAATCAAAATTATAAGGGTCTTTCAACAAATGTTGAGCTAATTCAGATTGCGGGTTGGGGAGAGTGCGAGAGAAGTTAGTATCAGCTTTCCCTTGTCGCCGATACAGCCCGCTTTCTATTTGATGAACTAACACATTTCGACTCCATCCTTGCTCGATAGTTTGGCGTGCATACCACAGGCGTTCCTCTGACGATTTCAGCTTTTCCATTAAGGCGATATTGTGATACCAAGGAATTTGTGCAAGCACCTCTTGCACAAATTGTTCATCCGGGTAAGTTTCCGCAAAACTCCTCATATACTTTAGATTGCGAGGTGAAAAACCCTTCATCTCAGGAAAAGCTTTTTGCAAGTCAGCAGCTAAATTGTCTATAATTTTTGCTCCCCATCCTCGCTGCTGTTGTCGGTTTAAAATATCCCGTCCAATTTGCCAGTAAAGCAACACTAATTCGCGGTTGACAGAAATTACAGCCCGCACTTGAGCTTGTAAAATACGTGTCTTAAGTTCCCGCAGAAAATCATGATAATCTTCGGGAATTAATAAGTTATTCGCCATATTCCAACCCCCACAGATTTTTACCAGTCATCGCCTGTAGCTTGGCATTGTTCACAAATTGCCTCAATTTTATCTCACATCTTGCATCATTCTCAAGAACAGGCAAGATGCCTGTTCCACAAAGAGTGAGTTTTCTTGTGGGGTGGGCATCCTGCCCGCCCGGTTTTTGCGATTTTCTCCTCGTTAATGTACCCGGCAAACTAGGGCGATCGCCTCTTGATTTTCTAGCACCAAACCGTACTCCAAACCTTCAACAACTGCCTGACAAGAAGCATCCAAAATGTTACCAGAAACCCCAACAGTCGTCCAGCGGTCTTGACCGTTACTAAACTCAGCCAAGACGCGAGTTTTAGCAGAAGTTCCCGCAGCGCCGTCGAGAATCCGCACCTTGTAATCTGTCAGGTAAAAATGGGCGATCGCCGGATAAAAATTCACCAAAGCTTTTCGCAAAGCCACATCCAAAGCCGAAACCGGGCCGTTTCCTTCCGCAGCTTCCAAAATATTTGTCCCGTTTACTGACAATTTCACCGTTGCCAAAGCCATACAATCTTCGCCAACCTTATCGCAGTGGACTTGAAATCCCTTAATTTCAAACCACGGCGGCCGTTGTTCCAAGGCTTCCCGCATTAACAATTCAAAAGACGCCTCAGCACCCTCAAATTGATATCCCTGGCTTTCCAAATCTTTCAATTTTTCCAAAATTTGGCGGCAAGCAGGATTTTTGCGATCGAGTTCAATGCCAAAAGTCCGAGCTTTCGCCAAAACATTGCTCAAACCAGCTTGATCGGAAATCACAATGCGGCGACAGTTGCCGATTTTTTCTGGTTCCAAGTGTTCGTAAGTCAGCGGATTTTTCTCAACCGCCGATACGTGAATTCCGCCCTTGTGAGCAAAAGCCGAAAGACCGACAAAAGGAGCACGGTCATCGGGAGCAAGATTGACAATTTCGCTGACCGATCGACTTACTTGAGTTAATCTAACTAATTGCTCGTCTTGAATGCAATCATAACCCAACTTGAGCTGAAAATTAGGAATCAACGAACATAAATTAGCATTGCCGCAGCGTTCGCCGTAACCGTTAATAGTGCCCTGTACCATCGTCACTCCTTCCCGCACCGCAGCCAAAGCGTTAGCAACCGCAACTCCCGAGTCGTTGTGAGTGTGAACTCCTAACTGTAAAGATTTTTCGCGATTGGTTCCTAAAGCTTCTAAAACTTCGCGAACAACCTGACTGACTTCGTGAGGCAAAGTACCGCCGTTAGTATCGCAAAGTACCAGCCATTCTGCACCGGCATCCGCCGCCGCTTCTAAAGTTTTAATAGCATAATCTCGATTCTGCTTGTAGCCGTCAAACCAGTGTTCGGCATCGTAAATAACGCGCCTTCCCTGACTCCGCAAATATTCAATTGTATCTCGAATCATCGCCAGATTTTCTTCTAGCGTCGTCTTCAAACTTTCAATAACGTGCAAATCCCACGACTTGCCAAACAGTGTCACCCAGCGAGTACCGGCGGACAAAATAGCCTGCAACATTTCATCATTGGCTGCCGTTGTTCCCGGCCGCCTAGTCGAACAAAAAGCGACAACTTCGGCTTGAGTTAGCGGCTGTTCTTTGAGCCGCCAAAAAAATTGTACGTCTTTAGGATTTGCCCCCGGCCAGCCGCCTTCAATAAAGGGAATTCCTAAACAGTCTAATTGCCGAGCAATTCGCAGTTTATCTTCGAGAGATAAGCAGAGTCCCTCGCACTGAGCACCGTCTCGCAGCGTGGTATCGTAGATCCAGAGCCGATTTGTCATGGGAAATTGCGATCGAGAACTTGGTAATATATCACTTACTATATTAGAGGAATTTATTTGAAATTAATGCGATAATATATATGAAAATTAACATAAATCTAACAGGGGTAAATCACTGTGGTCAGGGTACAAGCGCAAGGAAAAACATTTGAGTGCGATCGCGAAGCCAATCTCCGTGAAGTTTTGCTCAAAAACGGCATCGATCTCTACAACGGCAACGCCAAAGTCATCAACTGCCACGGCCTCGGCACTTGCGGCACCTGCGCTGTCACCGTCGAAGGCGAAGTTTCCGAGTCCCAGTGGCGCGAAAAAGCCCGACTTTCGGTTCCTCCCCATTCTCCCGCATCCAACCGCCGCTTGTCCTGCCAAACCAAGGTTTTAGGCGATATTAAGGTGACAAAATATGACGGTTTCTGGGGCCAGGGCTCTGAAACTGTCTGGAAACCAATCGGATAGATTTTTTGTCGATCGTAGGACTAAAGCCCCTGTTACAATCCAATCGACTCGTAGGGTGCGTCAGACGAAGTTCTAAAACGATTATCGAGGATTTCGGCATCTGACGCACCTTACGATTATAGATAACGGAGTTAAGGATTTCTGGCAACAAGTCAATGAATTCATCTAAAGATATTCTGATTATTGGCGGCGGAATCATCGGCCTTTCGCTAGCAGTTGAACTCAAATTGCGAGGGGCATCTGTCGCCGTTCTCACAGTCGATTCTAAACAACCGACTGCCCGGGCGGCCGCCGGAATGCTAGCCCCGCAAGCCGAACGAATTCCCCCCAGTCCGATGCTCGATTTGTGCTTGCAAAGCCGCGCACTCTATCCCGCGTGGGTTGAACAGCTAGAAGATATTACCGGATTGAAAACGGGATATTGGCGATCGGGAATTCTCGCGCCAGTGTGTCAAAATGAGTCTCAAGAAAAGCCGCTTTTATCAAACCTTAATTCTCAATGGTTGGACGGAGACTCTGTTCGCCAGCAGCAGTTTGGATTGGGTCAAGAAGTAATTGGCGGGTGGTGGTATCCTGACGACGCTCAAGTTGACAACCGCGCTTTATTTCGGACGCTTCAGGCCGCAACTAAAGAATTGCAAATTGAGATTATTCAAGGTAATGCAGGGGAAATTATTCGGCAGGGAAACCGAGTTTTTGGCATTGAAACAACGGCAAGAAAATTACAAGCTGACCGTTATGTTTTGGCTGCGGGTGCTTGGTCTGAGCAGTTATTGAATATTCCTGTGTTTCCCAGAAAGGGGCAAATGCTGTCAGTATGCGTCCCAGAAGATTGTGGAGCGATTCAGCCGCTGCAAACAGTTTTATTCGGAACTGGCATTTATATTGTGCCGCGTCAAGATGGCAGAATTATTATCGGCGCTACTAGCGAAAATGTCGGATTTACTCCGGGAAATACTGCGGCGGGAATGCTAAGTTTGCTAGCAGGAGCTATTAAGTTATATCCAGAATTACAAAATTATCCGATTCTGGAGTTTTGGTGGGGATTTCGGCCGGCTACTCCTGATGAGTTGCCGATTTTGGGTGCTAGTGCTTGGGAGAATTTGACCCTGGCTGCGGGGCATTACCGCAATGGCATTTTGTTGGCTCCGGTGACGGCTAAATTGTTGGCTGATTTAATTTGCAATCAGAAATCCGATCCGTTATTGGCTGCTTTTAATTATTCGAGGTTTCCTGAATCTTGGAAGTTTGAAAATGGTAAATAGTGAGATTTTGGGCTTTTTTCAAGACGAGGCAGAGCCGGGGAACGAGAAACGAAAGTCAACCACAAGGATATTTTTTGCTATAATCTAATCAGCACAATAGGGTTTTGTAAGTTATGACTTTCAGTGATGTGGTCGAGACGATCGAGAATCTTTCTACTGACGAAAAGCAAGAGCTTTAACTGTTGTTGAAGCAATATCTCCGGGAAGAACGTCGCGAAGAGATGTATCAAAACTTTAAGTCAGCGCAGGTTGAACAACAAAAAGGTGAACTTGAATTTTCCGCTAACATTAATGAACTCAGAATAATGATAGAGGAATAATCGTGGAAGTCAGTTTCAGTTCTTGATTCAAGCGTGCTTTCAAAAGGCGGGTCAAAGTCGATGCTGATTGGGAGGCTAGGTTTTGGCAAAAGCTGGAACAGTTCATCAGAGAGACGTGTGAACCGAGATATTGCACCATTTTCAATAACCTTTATGAACAGGCAAGATGCCTGTTCCACAAAAAATTTACGGGTACATCTCTATTTTGGAAGGGCGAAGCATTCCGGCAGACAATTTATTAGTGAAAACCAGAGATTTACTGCCGGAATGCTTCGCCCCTAGATGAACAGGCAAGATGCCTGTTCCACAAAAAATTCACTCTTTGTGGAACAGGCATCTTGCCTGTTGCTGATAATGATGCAATATCTCAATTTGAACCAAGCTTAAAAACTCATAAATTTTCGTTATAAATTAGTTCAATTCCGGTTTTTTGGGTTGGTTTAATTCCCTACATTTAGCGGCAGCCAAATCGTAAGCATTTTGGTAATCGCTACCGCCTAACATCAAATCGCCGTAATATTCATAAGGTTGATTGCCGTAAATCGGCAGGGGGTCGTCTTCTGGATAATCTTCTTTTGATTCTTCTAGGATTGCTTTGAGTTTCTTGACGCTGAAGCGCTGTACTGGGAAGTAATGAATGTCTTGAGCGATGAAGCCGAGATGGGGAAAGGTTGGGTCAACAATTCGCTCGTCGAGTTCAATCCAGCTATACTCGATGGGTTTATACGGTGCTCCGGGCACAGCTAAAAATCCTTGGACGTAGATTGCGCCCTCTGTTGCTAACGCTGCTTTACAGGCGTTGTCAAAGCAGTTTTTACGGTTGCTTTTGATGCGATCGGCGATTTCAATAGAAAGCGTCTCATCTAATAGTTCGGTCATAATCCCTTTTATTCACGTGCGACTAGATTGTAGCAAGTCAGAGCTCCGAGCACAAAAAACGATCGCAAGTGCGATCGTTCTTCAAATTCCCGTTTCAAGGAGTTGATACAAAATCCTCTGCGGTGGTGGATGTTCTGTCAAATTTGGCTTCCGGGGACGGTTTGCCGACCTGTGCAGGTGGGTTGATACAGGCAGTTTGTCGATCGCCCGTATAGATATCCTGACGGATCGGGAGATTTTTGAGTCGCCCAATATGTGATTTATTGCTCGATCGGCACATCAGGTAGACGGCTCCACTCATTCCACGATCCATCGTAGTTTCGCACGTTGGCATAGCCCAGTAAATATTTCAAAACAAACCAGGTAGATGCAGAACGTCCACCAATGGCGCAGTAAGGAAACACTTCCTTGTCAGCCGTGATGCCCTGGTTGCTGTAGAGGGTATTGTAAAACTTCATTGAGTTTATAAGCAATTATAAACAATAATGGTATTCTATTGTTGTGAGTGTTGAACAAGGAATACGCATCGCCCAAAAAACGCAAGTCTCAAATGCAACTAACACAGAGGCACATCATTAAATCAACGGAACACCGTTTCGCCCAAATTGACGAACTAGCTTTCAAGTCCAAAAACCTCTACAATGCCGCCAATTACGTCATTCGTCAGAGCTTTATTTATGGATGGGGTTATGTCAGTTATAACGAAATGAACCGATTGATGAAGTCAATCGAAGCATATAAGGCTTTGCCTGCTAAAGTAAGTCAGCAAATCTTGATGGTGCTAGACAAGAATTGGAAATCGTTTTTTGAAGCAGTTAAAGCTTACAAAGCTGACTCTTCAAAATTCACGGGTCGCCCAAAATTGCCAAAGTACAAAGATAAGACTAAAGGGCGAAACCTTCTCGTCTACACGATTCAAGCAATTAGCAGCAAACAGTTGAAGAAAGGAATCATTAAACTTTCGGGTACAGAACTTTTAATTAAAACCCAAGTCAATCCCGACCAGGTTTGCCAAATTAGGCTGGTTCCGAAATGTGATTCCTATGTAATTGAGGTGATTTATGATGCTTGTACTGAGCGTAGTCGAAGTGAACCGGAGTCCACCGCCAGTAATGCCAATTCTGTAGCTAGTATTGATTTGGGACTGGACAATTTAGTGGCGTTAACTTCAAATCAACCGGGTTTTACCCCTTTGTTGATTAACGGGCGACCATTGAAATCAATTAACCAGTTCTACAACAAGCGCTCTTCAAGATTGCAATCCCAGTTCAAAGGGAATCGCAAAACATCACCCCGGATTCAGCGCTTAACTCGCTGTCGAAATCAAAAAGTTGACAATTACTTACATCATGCCAGCCGCCTAATTATTGACATTTTAACTGCCAAGCAGATTGGGACGCTAGTAATTGGCAAGAATGCACAGTGGAAAACTGAAATTGCTCTCGGTTCGCAAACCAATCAAAACTTTGTCAATATTCCTCACTCTCGATTAATTGAGATGTTAGAATACAAAGCTCGCTTGGTGGGAATCACAGTAATTGTGCAGGAAGAATCCTACACATCCCGATCCAGTTTTTTAGGTTTAGACCCAATTCCTGTTT